>JAHWJE010000277.1 GCA_019348575.1 Actinomycetota bacterium
CGCCTCGTAGACGTACTCGTCGACGTCGAACGTCGTGAGGATGAGCACCTTGGGCGGCTGTGTTCCGGCCATCAGCCGGCGGGTCGCCTCGATGCCGTCCATGCGCGGCATCCGGATGTCCATCAGGACGACGTCGGGCCGTCGCAGGCGTGACTGCTCGACCGCCTCGACACCGTCCGCCGCCTCGCCGACGACGTCGATGTCGTCCTTTGCCTCCAGCATCGCGCGCAGGCCGCCGCGAACGAGCGCCTGGTCGTCGACGACGAGCGTCTTGATCACCGCGGTGCTCCGGACAGGGGCAGACGGGCATGGACGACGAACCGGCCGTCGCGGCGCCCCGCGTCGAGCGTTCCCCCGCAGATCCGCGCCCGCTCGCTCATCCCGGCGATGCCGTAGCCCCCGTCGTCCCCGTTGGGCGTCGTCGCAGCGGGCGGGTCGACGTTGGACACCTCGACCTCGACGGCGTCCGGCGCGTAGCGCACGAGCACCTCGGTGGGTGCCGCTCCGGCGTGCTTCCGGACATTCGTGAGTGCCTCCTGCAGAATCCGAAACGCGGAGAGGTCGATTCCCGCGGGCACCGCGCCGCGGCTGCCCTCCTCGCGCAGCTCGACGGGCAGCCCGCCACCGCGCGCCTGAGCCACGAGCTCGGTGACGGCGGCGAGCCCGGGCTGCGGCGTCAGCTCGGGCGCCCCATCGTCCGTGCGCAGGACGGTCAGCAGCCGTCGCATCTCCCCGAGCGCGCCGCGCGCGGTCTCCTGGACGGCATGCAGCGCCTCACGTGCCCGCGCGTCGTCGCGGCCCATCAGCTCCTCCGCGGCGCCGGCCTGCACCGAGATCAGCGACACGCTGTGGGCGACCACGTCGTGCAGCTCGCGGGCAACCCGTGCCCGTTCCTCAGCGACCGCCGCGCGCGCACGCGCGTCGCGTTGGGAGGCGAGCTCGGCGGTCAGCGACTGCAGCTTGGCGTTCTCGGCCTGGCGCAGGCGGATCACGTAGCCGGCGCCGGCGGCGCCGCTGATCAGGACGAGCAACGCGACGAGGTCCTCAGCGCCGGAGTTCTCCGCGGGCGAGGTGCCGAACCCGAGCCCGATCGCCATCCACGCCGCGATCGCGGCGGCGCCGAGGAGCGCGAGCCGGCCGGAAGCCGTCTCGCGCCCTGCCGTGTACGCGCACGCGATGATGACCGGCAGCGGAAGCACCGAGTCCGAGGCGTGCCTGGTCGCTGTGCCGAGCAGCAGGACGAGCACCAACACCAGCGCGACGACGGCGAACGGGTACGCGCGCCGCCATGCAAACGGGAGCATCGCCAGCGGCGCGCCCACCAGCCACGCTGCCGGCGCGTCGATGACCAACCCCTCGACGAGCGCGTACGCGGCCAGGACGCCGGCGAGCGCGAGATCCGCGCGCGAGGGTGAGCGGACGTTCGGCATCGACGAAACGGTAGGCGTTTGCATCCGTCCTCACATCAACCTTTTGGTCTACGCGCGCTCGCCCTCTGGTCGCATCCGATCGAGCCGCGGTGCCGACGACGGCTGCCGGCAGCGGGCGTACGGTCGCCGGGTCAACTGCTCGCCGAAAGGACGTTCCCATGTCACTGTCCAAGCTCCGTCTGCTCGCACAGATCGCCGCCGCCGGAGGCGTGTGCTGGGTCGTCTTCGCCGCAGCCGCCCTGCTGAGCTCCAACGGCCAGGACACGCGCCCGGTCCTCTCGACCACGGGCGACTACTTCGGGTTCGGCCTCTTCGCGCTCTGCCTCGCGCTGACGGTGCCCGCCCTGCTCGCCCTGCATCTCCATCACCGCGGCACCGATGGCCGCCTCGGGCGTGCCGGTGCCGTCCTGGCCATCGCCGGGGCCGGCGCTCAGTGCATCGTCATCTCAGGGATCGTCGCGAACGGGGAGGAGACGTCGTGGTTCGGGGTGACCGCTCCGATCGCGATCCTGACGTGGGTCGTCGGGAGCGTCGTCCTCGGCATCGCGATCCGCCGCGCGCGCCTCCTGCCGGGGTGGGTCGGCATCGCGCTCCCGGTCGCGACGCTCTTCGCGATCGTCGGCTCCGATTACGGGACCAGCGCGCTGATCGGCGTCTTCCAGATCGTCGTCGGCCTCCGCATCGCCGGCACTGCAGAGGCGGCCAAGCCTGTGCCCGCGGCGGTCGGGCGGTTGGACGCGAGAGCCTGAGGCGCTGCGAGCGGCACCGCCGCTGGCTGGGGAAGCCCTACCGCAGCCGGTCGTCGCGGTGAACCGGCGTGCCGTCCTCGTACACCGCGCGACCCCGGTCATCCTCGTAGATCGGCCGGCCGTCGCCATAGGCGGGCTGCTCGTGGTCCTGCGCGGGAACGCGGTGCTCGCGGCGGCCGGTGCCGCGCGTCTGGGCGTCCAGGGACGCGGCCTCGCGCGCGTGCAGGTCGGCGGCGACGCGGTTGGCCTGCGCGCGCAGGCGCAGCTCCTCTTCGGCCGCCTCGTGCGGATCGGTCGCGCGGGCATGACGCTCGACGGCCTCCGCCATCGGATCGTGCCGCGAGGCGACGGCGGTACGGCGGGGCCCGCGCAGCCCCCCGGCACGACGAGGCAGCCCGCCGGCCCTCCCCGGCGCGCCGCCGTGGAACTTCATCCATGCGAACGCCAGCGCCGCGACGATGACGAGCAGCAGTACGACGATCAGGATCTCCATGCAGGCGGCCGTACCCATGCAATGCGGACGGGGAAACCGCACTGGACGACCGTACGACCGCGTCGCACCTACACTTCCCCGCGCTGTGAAGAGCGAGCGCGAGCCGATGACCCGCACCTACCGTGCGGCGCTGGCGATCAGCGTCCCGATCGTGCGCCTGTGGGGCCGGCTGAGGGTCGAGGGCGTCGAGCACATCCCGGCCGCGGGCCCCATGCTGCTCGTCGGCAACCACGACTCCTACTGGGACCCGGTCGTGATCGGCATCGCGGCGATCGAGCGCCGCCAGATCCGCGCGCTCGCGAAGTCCTCGCTGTGGAAGGTCAAGGGCCTCAGCAAGGTGCTCGACGGGATGGGGCAGATCCCGATCCTGCGCGGCAGCGGCGACGCCGGCGCGCTCGATCTCGCGATCGCCGAGCTGCGCGGCGGCAGTTGCATCGGGATCTTTC
This sequence comes from Actinomycetota bacterium, assembly GCA_019348575.1. Next base: position 3,119 of record JAHWJE010000277.1, read on the forward strand.
CCGAGGGCACGCGCAGCCTCGGCCGCAGGCTGCGCCCGCGCAGCGGGCTCGGCCGCCTCGCCGCGGCGGTCCCCGAGGCCGTGATCGTGCCGGTCGCCGTGACCGGCTCGACCGACATCGCGCGCTTTCCCAAGCGCCCGCGCCTGCACGTGCGCTTCATGCCGCCCGTCGAGGGCCTGCGCCCCGGCGAGTCGCCGTCGGACCTCGCCGCGCGCATCGTCGACGAGATCCGCGAGATCGCCCCCATCGCGGTCGCCGGGCGGCGGCCCCGGAAGAAGGTCGCGGCCGGGACGTCCGAGCGCTAGGGGCGTCGGCTGGTGACCGTTCTCGCGACCGACTCGTCTGCGCGCCTCGTGCCAGATCCGGTCCTCACGCAGGCGATCGACAAGGTCGCGTCGGGCCGCCACCTCAGCCTCGACGCGGCGGCGCCGGTGCTCGCGG
>JAHWJE010000278.1 GCA_019348575.1 Actinomycetota bacterium
CGTAGTAGTCCAGGACGGTCACGCCGTACTGCTCGCGAAACCAGCGGATGGCCTCCGGGTTGAGCGGCTCACCGGCCGAGCAGACGATGCGGAAGTCCTGCGGGTAGCGCGTGCCGGCGTCGCCGATGCCCATCATCGAGCGGATCGCCGTCGGCGTGGCGAAGACGTTCGTCGCGCGGTGGCGGCTGAGGAACGCGAGCTGCCCGTGCGGGTCAAAGCCGCCCTTGCGCTGCAGGACGACCTGGACGGCGCCAAAGCGCCACGGTCCGAGCAGCGGGCAGATCCCGGCCGCCCAGGCCCACTCGCCCATGCCGTGGAAGCGCTCGCCGTCCTGCACGTCGTGGCAGTAGACGAACTCCTCGTGCGCGAGGATGTACCGGTGGGCGTGCAGGATGCCCTTGGCGAGGCCGGTCGTGCCGGAGGTGTAGTACAGCTGGGCCGGATCGTCGCAGGAGGTGTCGACGGTCTGGTGATCGGTCGAGCCGGAGTCGAGGTCGCCGGGCTCGAGCTCGACGATCTGGGCCAGACCCTCGACGCGCGCGCGGTTGGCGGCGTCGGTGACGACGACCTTCGCCTGCGAGTCGTCGAGCCGGTGGCGGATCCCCTCGTCGCCGTAGAGGATCGACATCGACAGCAGGATCGCGCCGATCTTCCACGTGCCGAGAAACGCGGCCGCGGTCTCCGGCGTCGCCGGCAGCAGCATCGCGACGCGGTCGCCCCGCTGCACGCCCTGCTCGAGCAGCCGCAGCGCGAAGCGATCGGACATGTCCTGCAGCTCTCCCCAGTGGACCTCGCGGACGTCGCCCTCGGGGTCCTCGTGCACCATCGCGAGCTTGTCGCGCGGATGCTTGTCGCAGACGTCTGCGGCGATGTTGTAACGCTCGGGCACCTGCCACGAGTGCGCGGCGCAGGCTTCCTCGTAGGTCATCGTGCGCACCGTATCGCCCCGCGCGATGCTCAGCGGCGCTTTCGCTGCTTCTTCTTCTTCGACGAGGAGTGCGGCTTGCCGCTGCGCGGCGGTGGCTCGGGCGCCGGTGTCTCCGGCGGCTCCGCGCGGCCGCGGCGCGGACGGGGCACCTGCTCCTCGGAGGCTGCGGGATCGCGCGCGGCGCGGGCGGCCATCCGCTGCTCGCGGATCTCCTGCTGCGTCGGCCAGGGGTGCGCCTCGCCGGTGATCCAGGCGGGCGGCATCGCCCCGGGCCAGCGATGCAGGAACAGCGCGCCGAGCCCGACAAGCCAGAAGATCCTCACGAACGGGACCTGACCCTCGAGCGGCGGGATCACGAACAGCACGCCGACGATGATCCCGAGCACGCCCATGAAGCGCGTGAGCAGCCCGACGCGCATGGCGTGCAGCGCGCCGGTGACGATCGCGATCGTCAGGGCGAACCGGCCCAGCAGGTGCAGGTAGCCGGCCGCGTCGCGCACGGGTGAGGGCAACACCGCGCGCGCGGCCTGCTCGCTCTGGTCTTCGGCGTCCGCGAACGCCTGCACGTCGAGCGCGAGCGAGACGGTCGTGACGAGCGCTGCCACGACGAGCAGGACCGCGCCGGCGACGGCGCTGACCAGCGGGATCCTCCCGACCTGCGGGTTGCGGGCGGCGGTCGAGCGGTACAGGAAGGTCAGCGTGACCCCGACGGCCGCGGCCGCGATCGCCGGGAGCAGCTGGAAGGCGGCGAACAGCGCGATGTGATCGTCGAAGTACAGAAGCCTGCGCGCGAGCGGACCCGGGCCCGTCGCCGGACCCTGCCCGAGGTTGGCGCGCAGCGCGTCGAGCACGTGCACGGCCGGAAAGTCGCGGACGGCGGCGAGCACGACGAGCGAGCCGACGAGCGTGAGCAGCGCCGCCGCGAACGCGCTGGCCGCGGCCTTCGCGCGACGCTGCCGTTCTTCGGCGAGCGTCTCGTCGGGGGTGGCGGCCACGGCGCAAGTGTATGTTGCGCCTGTGGACATCCGTGACGTCATGACCGAGGGCGTCGTCACCGCCCCGCCGTCGGCCTCGGTCCGCCAGATCGCCGAGCTCATGCGGGAGCGCAACGTCGGCTCGGTCGTGCTCGTCGACGAGCAGGACGGCACGCTCGCCGGCTTCGTCACCGACCGCGATCTCGCGATCGGGGCGCTCACCGACGGGCGCGATCCGGGCGACCCGGTCGCCGCGCACGCCTCGTCGCCGGTCGTCACCGCCGAGCCCGGGATGGACGTCGAGGAGGCCGCCGAGCTGATGGTCCGCCACGGGATCCGCCGGCTGCCGATCCTCGACGGCGGGCGGCTGACCGGGATCGTGACGCTCGACGACCTCGCGGTTCGCACGGGCGACCTCGAGCTCGCCGCGCACATGACCGCGCAGATCACGCGCGCGGCGCTGCCGGGCTTCTACTTCCACGACAGGGGTGGATGACGGGGGCGGCTGCGGGCTGGCAGCGTGAACGCGATGGCCTGCCCCGCGTGCGGCGAGACGGCGCTTGCCGCGTGGCGGACCGTTCCCGCGTCGGACCCCGCCGTGCCGGGCGAGTACGAGCTGGCGCGCTGCGCGGTGTGCGCCAGTGCGATCACGCTCGCCCCCGCGCCCCCCGCCGCGCACGAGGCGGGCGCGTACGCAGGCGGGGCCCCGCGCGGCGCGCAGCTCGCAGCGCCGCTGCTGCGGGCGTTCGACCGCCGCCGCCTGGCGTTCCTCGCGCGCGCCGGCGGGCATCCCCCGGGGCGCCTGCTCGACATCGGCGCCGGACGCGGTCGCTTCGTCGCGCACGCGCGGGCGGCGGGTTGGAACGCCGACGGGCTCGAGCCGTCGCTGCGCGGCGTCGAGGGCGCGCGCGGGCTGGGGATCGAGCTGCAGCAGGCGGGCATCGAGGACGCGCGCGTCGAAGCCGGCTCGCTCGACGCGGCCGCGCTGTGGCACGTGCTCGAGCACCTCGACGACCCGGGCGCGGCGCTCGAGCGGATCGCCGGGTGGCTGCGCCCGGGCGCGCTGCTCGTGATCGGCGTGCCGAACCTCGCCAGCATCCAGGCGCGCGCCGGCGGCGCGCGCTGGTATCACCTCGACGTGCCGCGCCACCGCACCCACTTCACCGTCGCCGGACTGCACGCGCTGCTGCGCCGCCACGGCCTCGAGCCCGTCGCGACGCACCACCTGCTCGCCGAGCACAACCCGTTCGGGCTCTGGCAGTCGCTCGTCAGCCGCGCGACCCGCACGCCGTCGTGGCTCTACCACGCGCTGAAGCGAAACGCCCCGCTGCGCAGCCGCGACGCGCTCGTGACGGCCGCGGCGCTGCCGCTCGTGCCGGTGGCGATCGCGGCCGAGCTCGCGTTCGCGATCGCCCGCCGCGGCGGAACGGTCGCGGTGGTCGCGCGGCGAAGCTGAGGCGTCAGCGCCGCCTGGCCGCCGTCCCTGGAAGCCCCAGGGGGGAATCTTCCCCGGCTGTCAGCTAGTGCTCTGTATGAGCGCACTATCTGACAGCCTCGCCTGGATCGCCCGCAATCAGCACGGGCTCGCCACCCGTGCACAGCTCCTGGACGCGGGCTTTGACCGCACC
>JAHWJE010000279.1 GCA_019348575.1 Actinomycetota bacterium
GCCCGCCGCCCAGTTGAAGCCGATCCGGATGTCGGGGCGATCGGCCGCCACGACCTCGGCGCGCGCCGCGGGCACGGCGGCCGCGATCGCGCCGATCACCCCTGGATACGAGCCGTCGCCGGCATCGGGCGCAGCGTTGTTGGGCTCGTTCGCGATCTGGATCGAGACCGTGCCCGCCAGCGCCGCGAGGCGGCGTGCCTGCCTGCGGGTCCATGCCTGATAGCCCGCCGCCTTGCCCGCATCGGCCGGGCGGTAGCGCAGCACCGCCGCGACCTTCAGCCCGTTGGAGGACCACCACGACGCCTCGCTCAGCAGCCTGTCGGCGGAGGCGTCGGAGACGCCGTCGTAGTCGCCGTAGACATGCACGACGAACGAGCGGCTTCCCTTGAGCTGCTTGACCGCCGCCATCGACCGGTTGGCGTCCTCGGGGACCGCCGGCGCGCACTGCTCGACGCAGCCCACCCCGCCCCACGGATACACGCCGAAGCGCAGGCGGTCGACCGCGGGCGGGACCGGGCGCAGTGGCGTGGTCGTGTCGGTCGCCGTGGTCGCGCTCGACGTCGTCGTCGGGGTCGCCGTGCTGGCGGTCTCGCCCGGAACGGTGGTCGTCGCGGGGTTGCGTTCGCGCGTCGTCGAGGTGCAGGCCGACGGCCGGCTCGCGTTCGGCGCCTGACAGAAGATGGTGCGCTGCGGTGGCATTCCCGACCGCATCCTGAAGCGCACGAGCTTGCCGATCATCCGCCGCCTGCTGACGCGGACCTCGAGCACCGTCCGCGGGCGCAGCTTCGCGCGGCGAACCAGCGACGTCAGGGAGTATGACCGGACCGTCGCGCGCACCGTGCGCGTCCTGACCTTGAACGGGCAGCCGCCCCCCTTGCAGCTGACGCGGATCCTCGACCCGACGGCGGCGGGCCTCACGGCCAGCCGGCGGAAAGACGGTGTGTCGCCGCGAGGTCTGCGACCGGAAGTCGACGACGGAGCTCACCTGCGGCACCGTCTTGCGGGCGGCTGCGGACGACGCCACGGCAAACGCGGCTCCCGTGCCGGCGGCGACGGCGAACAGCACGACGAGAACGCGTAGGCAACGGACCATGTCCTGTTCACTCGACCACTCCGGGCACGAGCTGGAGGCGTCCGCGCCGTGTGGACGAACGTTCGATCGCACAGTTGAGGGCGAACGCCGCGGCGCCACGGGCTACGGATAGATCCCGCGCATCCGCGCGGCTTCGGCGACGCGTTCGATCGCGACCGACAGCGCCGCCATCCGCCAGTCGCAGCCGAGCCGCTCGGCGGCGTCGATGACGCGCCCGAAGGCGGCGCGCAGCTGGCGGCGCAGGCGCTCCTGCACGTCGAGCTCGTCCCAGGAGTAGCGCTGGTGGTCCTGGACCCACTCGAAGTAGGAGACGGTCACGCCGCCCGCGTTGGCGAGCACGTCGGGCACGACGAGGATCCCGCGCTCTCGCAGGATCGCGTCGGCCTCCGGCGTCGTCGGTCCGTTGGCGGCCTCGACGAGGAGCCGGCACTGCAGCCGCGGCGCGTTCTCGTCGGTGACCTGGCGCTCGCGCGCCGCCGGGATGACGATCTCGCACGGCACCTCGAGCACGTCCGCCGGACCGACCTGCGTCGCGTCGGGGTAGCCATCGAGCACGCCGTTGGCGTCCGTCCAGCGCAGGAGCGACACGACGTCGAGCCCGTCAGGGTCGACGAGCCCGGCGCTGTGGTCCGACACGGCGGTCACGCGCGCGCCGATCGCCTGCAGCTCGGTCGCTGCGACCGCCCCGACGTTGCCGAAGCCCTGGATCGCGACGCGCGCCTCGCGCAGATCGACGCCGACGCGCTCGCACACGGCCTCGGTGACGTAGACGACGCCGAGGCCGGTCGCCTCGCGCCGGCCGTTCGTCCCGCCGAGCACGACGGGCTTGCCCGTCACGATCTCGAATACCGAGTGCCCCATCATCTGCGAGTAGGTGTCCATGAACCACGCCATCTCGCGCTCGCCGGTGGCCATGTCCGGCGCCGGGATGTCGCGGCCGGGCCCGATCACCGGGATCAGCTCGGCGGCGTAGCGGCGCGTCACGCGCTCGACCTCCGCGACGCTCAGCTCGCTCGGGGTGCAGCGCACGCCGCCCTTCGCCCCGCCGTAGGGCAGACCGAGCAGCGCGCACTTCCAGGTCATCCACATCGCAAGCGCGGCGCACTCGCCCAGCGAGACGTCGGGGCCGTAGCGAAAGCCGCCCTTCGTCGGGCCCATCGTCAGCGTGTGCTGCACGCGATAGCCGGTCAGCCCGAGCACGCGTCCGGAGTCCAGCCGGACGGGGAAGTTCACGACGAGCGAGCGCCGCGGCTCGCTGAGGCGGGTGACGAACTCGGGGTCGAGCTCCAGCAGCGCCGACGCGCGGTCGAACTGGTCGTTGGCGATCCGGTACAGCTCGGATCCCCATTCGCGGCCCGGCAGGAGATCGTCGACGTGGTCCTGCGTCTGCGTTGCCATCGCGGGAACGTATCGTCCCGCGCCCGTCGCCGACAGGCACTGACACAATCGGCCCATGCGGCTGCTCGTCCTCGGCGGGACCGGCTTCGTCGGCCGTCACATCGTCGAGCGCGCCCTGGCGCGTGGCGACGAGGTGACGCTCTTCAACCGCGGCCGCACCGCGCCCGGGCTCTTTCCGCAGGCCGAGCTGCTGCGCGGCGATCGCGCCGGGGACCTGCGCGCGCTGGGCGACGGCGGCCCGTGGGACGCCGCGATCGACGTCACCGGCTACCGCCCGGACGAGGTCGCCGCGAGCTCGCGGCTGCTCGCGAGCCGGGTCGCGCACCTGACGTTCATCTCGACGATCTCCGTCTACGACGACGTCTCGCGGCCGGGCGTCGACGAGGATGACGCGCTCGCGCCGCTGAGCGGCCGCGGCGGCTGGGAGGACTACGGCGCGCTGAAGGCGCTCTGCGAGCAGGCGGTGCACGAGGCGAAATCGGCCCCGCCCACCCGCGCCCTGGTCATCCGCCCGGGGATCGTCGCCGGGCCGCACGATCCGACCAACCGCTTCAGCGCGTGGGTCGCGCGGATCGCGCGTGGCGGTCGCGTGCTCGCGCCGGGGGCGCCGGACCGCCCGATCCAGCTCATCGACGCGCGCGACCTCGCGGCGTTCGTGCTGGACATGACGGCGGCCCGGGCGACGGGCCCGTTCAACGCGGTCGGGGCGGATCTGACGTGGGGCGAGATGCTCGAGGCGTGCGTGGCCGGTCCGGAGACGGAGCTCGTCTGGGTCCCGGACGAGCGGCTGCTCGCCGCCGGGCTCGACGAGGACCAGCTACCGCTGTGGGTCGCCGCCGACGACGTCGACAACGCGGGCTTGATGCGGATCAGCGGCGCCCGCGCGGTCGCCGCGGGCCTGCGCCACCGCCCGCTGACGCAGACCGCGCGCGACACACTGGCCGCGCTGCGGCCCGAGGACGGCCTGCGCCTCGACCCGGCGCTCGAGGCGCGGCTCGTCGGCTGA
>JAHWJE010000027.1 GCA_019348575.1 Actinomycetota bacterium
CGATCCTGACCGGCGGAGGCGCACTCGCCGGCGGCAAGCTGCTCGGCGTGAAGGCCCTCATCGGCCTCGCCCTGACCGGCGTTGCCGGCGGCGGCTACACGGCGGTGCAGCAGCTTCCCGACAAGACGCCCGCTCCGCCGCCGCACACGACCCCAGGTAAGCCGAACCAGCCGCAGGAGCGCGGGGCCAAGCCGCCGCCGGGGGGCGTCGTCGCGCCCGCGGCCGGCGATCGCTGCCAGGATCGCGGCGCCGACGCGAGCGAGTGCGCGGCCAAGGCGCCCGCTGATCCGACATCGAAGCGCCCGGGGTCGGCGGATCGCGACGGCGACGGCATACCGAATCGCGAGGACCCCGACCGCGACGGCGACGGAGTGCCCAACCGCGAGGATCGCGATCGCGACGGCGACGGCGTCCCCAACGGCCGCGACAGATGCCCGAGCGGTGTGGACAGCGCCGACGGGTGCTCCCAGAAGAAGCGCGACGACCGCGGTCCGACGAGCCCGGGAACCGGCGATCGCGACGGCGACGGGATACCCAACCGCAAGGACCGCGATCGCGACGGCGACGGCGTACCGGACCGCGACGACAAATGCCCCGATCAGCTCGGCGTGGTCAACGGGTGTCTTCCCAGAGCGCCCGGTGAAACGCTGCCCGCCGGTCCCCGCAGCGGCGATCGCGACGGCGACGGCGTACCCGACCGTCACGACAAGTGCCCGAATCGGGCCGGCACCGCGGGCGACGGTTGCCCGCAGCAGACGCCCGGCGATCGGACGCCGGTCGATCCGGGAACCGGCGACGGCCCTCCCCAAGGGAAGGACAAATGCCCCAACGTGTCCGGCGCGGGCAACCGATGCCTCGACGACGCCCCGGTCGTTCCGGTGCCGGTCGCTCCCGGAACCGGCGATCGCGACGGTGACGGCGTAGCCGACCGCGAGGACGGCGACCGCGACGGCGACGGCGTGCTCAACGGCGAGGACAAGTGCCCGAACAGGCCGGGCGCCGTCAGCGGATGCCGCGTGGCGCCCGCCGCTCCGGCGCCCGCCGTTCCCGGCGCCGTCGTACCCTGACGCCGCCTGCGCCGAAAGCCGCCGCCTGCGGCGTAGCCGCATCTGCGGGGTGGTGCGCGGGCGCGGCGCGCGTAGTCGTCGTCGTCGGAGAACGGTAGATTCGCTGCCACGGCTTCACCCGAAGCTGGTCATTCGAGCGGTCGCGGCGAAAGGCGTATGGGGCTCGGACTAGCGGATCTGATTCAGGTGGTGGGCGCCGGGGGAGCTGCTCTCGGTGGCTTCGCCGCCCTTCTGTATCCCGCCGCCGGGCCCGCACCGCTTCACCAGGTGGTCACGAACTCCTTCGTGGGCCTCGCGGTCGGCGGCGCGACCGGGACTGTCGTAGCCTTCGCACTATGGGCGGCGATCCGCCTCAGCGGAGGGCCGGGATGATGCTCACCGACCTTGTCCGCCCGGCGGTGATCGGCGCGGTGACGGCAGCGGCCGGCAGCTTCCTGGCCGCATTCGCGCTCAGCGCCAGCGAGGCGCCGGCGGCGCTGTTCTGGATCGTCGGGCTTGCGTTCACGGGCGCGGCAACGGCCCGCGTGCTGGCCGTGAGCCGCGCGGCCAGGCGTGAGCGCCTCGTGACCGACATCGGCGGTGGCGCAGACACGAGCGCAAGCGAGGGCGCGCCCCGGATCCCCAGCAGTGGTACGCGCGTCCGCTCTCGCAGACGGCGGATCGAGCAGCTGCTCGAGGACAACGCGGCGCTGCAGGCGGCGCTGCTTCCGGAGGTCCCGTCGCAGATCGGCGCGCTGCTGACGACCGTCGCCTACCGGCCCGCCGACGGGCCGGCCGGCGGCGGTGACTTCTACGACGCCTTCGAACTGCCCGGCGGGCGCGTCGGGCTGCTGCTCGGCGACATCTCCGGCCACGGGCGCCAGGCGCTCGCCAAGACGACGCTCGTGCGCTTCACCGTGCGCGCGCATCTCGAGGCCGGCCTTTCCCCGCGCGAGGCGATCGCGATCGCCGGGCGCTCGCTGGACGGGCGCCTGTCGGACGACTTCGCGACGGTCATCGCCGCCGTGCACGACCCCGACAAGGGCACGCTGACCTACGCGAGCGCCGGTCATCCGCCGCCGATCGTCGTCGGCCCGCCGCGACACCGGCCCGTCACCGTCTCCTCGGCCCCGCCGATCGGCGTCGGCTTCCCCACCGGCCAGCGCCAGACCGTGCTGCCGATGCCGGACGGCACGTCGGTGTTGCTCTGCTCCGACGGCCTGCTGGAGGCGCGCATCGACGGGGTGCCGATCGGATCGCAGCGGCTCGGCGCCTGGCTCGCCGAGCTCGGTCCCGACGCGACCGCGAGAGCGCTTCTCGACCGCGTCATCGCGAGCGCCGGCGCCATCCGCGACGACCTCACCGCCTGCGTGCTGCATGCCGCTCCCGGGGCGCGCGCGCCGGCGGCCAGGGTCGAGCAGGTCACGCTCGACGTGCTCGACACCGACGGACCCGACCTCGACGGCTTCCTCGCCGCGTGCGGCGTGTCGCAGTCCGACCGCCTCATCGTGTGCCGCCGCGTGAGCGAGCAGCTCGACAGCACGGGCTCCGTCGTCATCGACATCGAGGTGGGCGAGCACCCGACGGTGAGCATCGCGTTGACCGGCGACAATGCCGGCGGCCGCTCGCGCGAGAGCGCGTGATGTCCGCGACGACCCTCAGCGCGGGCTGATCTCCGTCCCCGGGTGCACGCTGCCCTCGGGCTCGAGGTGGATCAGCACGTCGGCGCCGCGCAGCCGCTCGCGAATGGCGTCCTGGAGCGCGTGCGCGGTCGCGTGCGCGTCCTCCAGCGTGGTGCCGGAGGTGAACTGCACGTGCAGGTCGACGTAGCGCCGTGAGCCGGCCCGCCGCGCGCGCAGCTTGTGGTAGCCGCAGACCCCGCGCGGCCCGAAGTCGCTGATCGCGTCGCGCACGTCGTCGAGCTCCCCCGGCGGCAGCGCCTCGTCGACGAGCACGCGCGATGCGCGCGCCAGCAGCCGCACGCCGGCGTAGACGATCGCCGCCGCGACGGCGAGCGCGATCACCGGATCGAGCCATTCGGCGCCCGTCACCTGCACGAGGACGAGCCCGAGCAGGACCGCGCTCGAGGTCGCGGCGTCGGTGCGCAGGTGCGCCGCGTCGCCCTCGAGGGCCGGCGAGTCCGTCTCCCGCGCGCGCCGCGCGATCACCGCAGACACGGCGATGTTGGCGACGATCGAGACGCCGATCACGCCGATGCCGATGCCCAGCGAGTGGACCTCGGGCCCGTTCACCAAGCTGCGCACCGAGGCGTAGATGATCACGCCCGAGCCGACGAGGATCAGCATCGCCTCGATCGCGGCCGCCAAGTTCTCGATCTTGGCGTGGCCGTAGTGATGCTCGGCGTCGGCCGGCTTGTCGGCCTCGCGCACCGAGAAGTACGCCACGACCGACGCGAGCAGGTCGACCGAGGAGTGCATCGCCTCGGTGAGGATCGCGACGGAGCCCGTGATCGCGCCGGCGGCCAGCTTCAGCGCGATGAGGATCGAGTTGGAGGCGATCGACAGCGCGGCCGCACGGGTCTTCGGCGATCCGGCCGGGCGCGGCTGACTTGCGCCGATCAGCGGTCCTGCCATGACGGCAACGAGTCAAGCAGGGCGAGCAGTTCGCGCGCGGCGCGCCCGCGATGGCTGATCGCGTCCTTCTCGGCCGGGTCGAGCTGCGCCATCGTGCGCCCATCGACGATGTCGTCGGGCAGGAACGCCGGGTCGTAGCCGAAGCCGCCGGCGCCGCGCGGCGCGCGAGCGAGGGTTCCGGTGCAGCGCCCCTCGACGAGGTGCTCGGCCTTGCCCGCGTCGACGTAGGCGAGCGCGCAGACATACGCCAGCGCCGATCCCGCGGGCGCCTCGCGCAGCAGCCTGGCGAGGTTCTCCTCGTCGCTCGCGCCCTCGCCCGCGTAGCGCGCCGAGCGCACTCCCGGCCGGCCGCCGAGCGCCGCCGCCTCGATACCGGAGTCGTCGGCGATCGCCGGCAGGCCCGTCGCGCGCGCCGCGACGCGCGCCTTCTCGAGCGCATTGGCGGCAAACGTGTCGGCGGTCTCGGGCGGCAGGACCACGTCGGCCGGCAGCTCGACGATCTCGTGCGGCGCCAGCAGCGCCACGAACTCGCGCAGCTTGTGCGCGTTGCGGGTCGCGAGAACCAGCCTCACGCCACCGCCTGCGCCTGCGCGATCCGCAGCTGCTCGATCCCGCCGCCGGCCAGCGCCAGCAGCTCGTCGAGATGCGCGCGCGACAGCGGCGTGCGCTCGGCCGTCGCCTGGACCTCGATCAGCCCGCCGTCACCGGTCATCACGACGTTCGCGTCGACCTCGGCGGTCGAATCCTCGGAGTAGTCGAGGTCCAGCAGCGCGACCCCGCCGACGATCCCGCACGAGATCGCCGCGACGCTGCCCGTCAGCGGCGAGCGCTCGATCTTCTGCTCGTCGAGCAGCCCGCGCATCGCGAGGTCGAGGGCCACGAAGGCCCCGCTGATCGACGCGCAGCGCGTGCCCCCGTCGGCGGTGAGCACGTCGCAATCGAGGTAGATCGTGCGCTCGCCGAGCGCCTCGAAGTCGATCACGCCGCGGACGGCGCGGCCGATCAACCGCTGAATCTCGACGCTGCGCCCGTCCAGGCGTCCCTTGCTGATGTCGCGCGGCTTGCGGTCGCCGGTCGACGCCGGCAGCATCGCGTACTCCGCCGTCACCCACCCGCGGCCCTGGCCGGCCATCCACCGCGGGACGCTCTCCTGCACCGACGCCGTGCAGATCACCCGCGTTTCGCCCTGCGAGATGAGCGCCGAACCGGCGGCCGGCTTGACGAAGTGCGGCTGGATCGTCGTCGGGCGCAGCTCGTGTGGCTCGCGGTCATAGGAGCGGGCGGGCGTCGTCGCTGTCATGCGGGCACCTCGGTGGCAAGCTCGATCTGGTCGACTGTGCCCATCGGCAGCTGCAGGAAGCGCGAGCCGACCTCGGCGAACGCGGCCGCGTCGCCCGTGCACAGGAAGCTGTAGCGGCCCTCTCTCGTGAGCGGGGTCGCAAGCTCGCGCGTCGAGAGCGCGTGCTGCACCCGGCGTGCGATCGCCGTGCCGGAGGTGATCAGCGTGACCTGCGGGCCGAGCAGGCGCTGCAGCAGCGCGCCGACGAAGGGGTAGTGCGTGCAGCCGAGGATCGCGGTGTCGACGCGCGCCGCGCGCAGCGGCGCGCAGTACGTGCGCGCGAGCTCGACGTCGTCCTCGGTGATCGGCGCGCCGTCCTGCGAGATCCGCGCAAGCTGCGGGCAGGGCACGCTCGTGAGCCGCACGAGCGGGTCCGCGGCGAGCACCGCACGCGCGTAGGCGCCGCTCGCCACGGTCGAGGGCGTCGCGAGGACGCCGATCCGCCCGTTGCGGGTCTGCGCGACCGCGAGGTTGGACTCGGGCCCGACGACCCCGATGACGTCGACGCCGCAGCCGCTCTCGGCGACATGCGCCGTGAGGTCCTCCAGCGCGCTCGACGTCGCCGAGTTGCAGGCCACGACGATCAGCTTCGCGCCGCGCTCGAGCAGCACGTCGGCGATCTGGCGGCTGAAGGCCCGCAGCTGCGCGGGCGTGCGATCGCCGTAGGGAAAGCGCGCCGAGTCGCCGAGGTACACGAAATCCTCCTGCGGCAGCGCGACGAGCAGCTCGTGCAGGATGGTCAGGCCGCCGACGCCGGAGTCGAAGACGCCGATCGGCGCGGTGCTCTGCGGGGCGGTCGGCACGGAGCGCCATGTTCGCAGAGGCGCCCCGCCGACCCGCGCCGCGCTGCTACGGCTTGCCCTTGCCGACCGACTCGATCGTGGCCTTGAGCTTGTCGGCGATCTCCTTGGCCAGCCCGCCACCGTCCTTCATCCCCTTCGCGGCGAGGACGACGCCCGACAGCAGCGCTGCGAGCAACAGCATGAGCCCGACGTACTCCACGGTGCCCTGCCCGCGTTGGTCGCTGCCGAGGCGAGCGAGGTGTGCGTGGATCCAGCCCATCGTGCGATACGGCATGTGTGGCCTCCCAGCGAGACGGTGATGTGCCGCATCGATGCTGCGCAGCTTCGTGTGACGGATCTACGCGCGTGTGCGACGAATCGACCGAGAAGCTGCGTCGAGCGTGCGATCACCGCAACCTGCGCTGCCCGCGCGCGTCGTCACCAGCATGTGCCTGTCCCCGCATCGCACGAAGGTCTCGGCCGCCGTGCCCGGGCTCGCCGTCGTCTGGAGCCCGCGCCCGGATCGGCCTCGGGCGCCGCCGCTATACACTCCCGCCGAGGCGCCGACCACGTCGTCACCCGGCGCCCGCCCCTCATGACCGGACTGATGCAACGCATCTTCCGCCGCCGTGCCCGCGGCTCGTCTCGTCGCGGTACGGGCGGCCTGCTGGGCCGGCTTCCGCCCGGCCTGCTTCGCGGACGCTCGAACGCCAAGCGCCCGGCGTGGGGCAGGAAGGCCGCCGCGCCTGCGCCGAGCGGCCACGAGCTGCAGCAGACGCAGGACACCCAGGTCATCGTCCAGCAGGTCCCGGGCGGCGCCGGCGCCGGCGGCCCTGGCTTCCGCGATCGCGGCAGGCTGCGCCGGCGGCTGCGCTTCCTGCGCCGGGCGCGCGAGCTCGCGTTCCGCGACATCGGCGGGCTGATGTTCGACATGCGCCGCTTCGGGCGCGAGCGGCCGGACCTCGTCGAGGCGAAGATCGCCGCGCTCGCGGCGGTCGACCGGGAGCTGCGCGCGCTCGAGCGGATCCTCGACGACCGCCGGCCGCTGCACGAGCTCCACGAACCCGGCATCACCTCCTGTGCGCGCTGCGGCGCGCTGCACGCCAGCGACTCGAACTTCTGCCCCCACTGCGGCCTACAGGTCGGCGGACCGCGGGCGATGGGTGAGGTCGGCGGCGCGATCGCCGCCCCGCCGCAGCCGCCGCTGGAGCCGGTCCACCGCCCCGCGTCGCCGGCTGTCGCCGCCCCGCCGCCGCCCGCTCCCCCGCCGCCGCCCTCCCCGGGGTCCGCGCCCGCGCCTGACTCGACCAGCGGCCGGCCGGCGTCGTCCACCACCTCCCAGCCGACCGAGACGATGCGTCCCCCGCGCGCGCCCGACGACGGCTCGTGAGCGCACAGCCGCCCGCCGGTCCAGGCCAGCTCCCGCCGCCCGGCTCCCTGCGCTGCCCGCGCTGCTCGGCGACCGTCGGGCCCGAACAGGACTGGTGCCTCGAATGCGGCGCTCCGGCCCGTACCCGCCTCGCCCCGACGCCCAACTGGCAGCTGCCGACCGTCGCGATCGGAGCGATCGTCCTGCTCGCGGGCGCGCTGCTGGCATTCGCGTTCGTCGAGCTGACCGATGACGAGGGCGTGACGGCCGGCACGACGCCGACCGCCGTCGTCGAGACGGCGCCGCCCGCCGTCGTCGTGCCGCCGGCCGTGGTCGCGCCGACGGCGACGACGACCGCTCCTGTCGCTCCGGCTGTGCCCGAGACGGTGCCGGGGCAGCCGGCGCCCACGCCGACGACCGCGACCACGGCGACGACGGGGACGACGGCCACGACGGGGACGACGCGGTAGCCGCTCGAAGCGACGCGGGCGCAGGGTCAGCGCAGCGCCGGCCAGCGACCGGCAGAGAGGCGCTGCTGCACGCGCAGCGCGAGCGGATGAACCGCGACGGACGGCGGGTCGACGGGGTCGGAGGCTCCCACCGCCTCCAGGGTGCTCACCACCGACCGCGACAGCGCGCCGAGGTCGTAGCCGCCCTCGAGCACGATCCCGAGCGCAATGCCCAGCTCGGCGGCGCACGCGCGCATCAGCGCCGCCATCCCGGCAAAGCCGGCGTCGCTGACGACGCACGACGCCAGGGGGTCGTCCGCGTGCGCGTCGTAGCCCGCGGATATGAGCAGCAGATCGGGCGCGAACGCCCGCGCCAGCGGCGCCACGACGTGCGCGACGTGCGACAGGAACACGTCGTCGCCCGAGCCCGCCGGGACGGGCATGTTCACCGTGTACCCCTCGCCCGGGCCGCTTCCGACGTCCGACGCCGGCCCCGTCCCGGGATACAGCGGCGACTGGTGGATCGAGCAGAACAGGACGTCGTCGCGCGCGTGGAAGATCGCGTTGGTCCCGTTGCCGTGGTGTACGTCCCAGTCGAAGATCATCACCCGCTGCGCCCCGTGCGCGTCCAGCGCGTGTTGCGCCGCGACCGCGGCGTTGCCGAACAGGCAGAAGCCCATCGCGCGCGCGGGCTTGGCGTGATGGCCCGGCGGGCGGTGCAGGGAGGCGCCGACGCCGACGTCCTCGTGCAGCTGCGTCCTGCTGGGCGCGCGCTTGGCGCGGGGCTTGATGCGGTGGCGGAGATTCGTCCTGGCGCGGCGCTGGGCGCGCTTGCTGCTGGACGCGCGCCTGCCAGACGCTTTCTTCTTCGCCAGCGACGGCGCGCGCTTCGCGGAGGGCGACGACGCCGGCGTGCTCACCGGCGCGGCGGAGGTCTTCGACGGCGGCGCGGCGACGCTCGTGTCGGCGGCGGCAGGCGCAGTCGCGGACGCGGACGCGGACGCGGCGTCGCCGGCCGGCGCGTCGGACGGCGCATTCGCTGCAGGCGGATCGGCCCGCGGCGCGGGCGGCGCCTGTGGCGCGCTGGCCGCGGGCGGCTGCTTGGCCGGCTCGTCGCTCGCCGCGGGCGGCTGCTTGGCCGGCTCGTCGGGCAGCACGACCGGCGGTGTCGGGCCGGTGGTGGGTGGGAGGACGCAGACGCTGCCGTCGCCCAGGACGCCGCTCGGGGTACCGTCGGCGAGGGTGTCGGTGATCTGGCAGACGGGTGACACGACGGGGTCCGCGGCCGCGGGGGCGCCCTGGGCCGGCGACAGCGCGGGCAGGAGGCACAGGCCCGAGATCGCCACGACCGACAGACCGACCCGCGCGAACGCGAAGCGGCGTCCGCGGCCGCCGCCACGCACCTCGACGGGCGTGGCGGGATCGAGCAGCAGCGCGCGGTTGGCGTCGGGGTCGAAGAGGACCTCCAGCGATCCGTCGAAGTCGTTCTGCGGCCGGGACATGTCGGGAACCTCACTCATGACGTGAACAGGATCACCAGCGTCCCGAACGCGAGGAACGGGCCGAAGGGGAGGGTCGCGCCCTTGATCGAGCCCTGGCGGACCCGCATCCAGAGGGCGATCGGGACGATCGCGAAGCAGCCGACGACGATCGCGCCGAAGACCTGCCACCCGGCGATCGTTCCGAGCAGCACCGCGAGCTTGATGTCGCCCATGCCCATCGCGTCGCGGCGGAAGATGAGCGGCGCCGCGAGGAAGGCGGCGGCGGCAGGACCGGCGAGCAGCCACTCGAGGGCGTCGCCGGGGAAGAAGACGAGCTGCAGCGCGAGCAGGATCGCGGTGGCCGGCAGCAGGATCCTGTTGGGCAGGACGCGGTGCTCGATGTCGATCGCCGCAAGCACCGTGAGCACGACGGACGCGATCGCGGCGATCAGCGCCTGGGGCTCGAGGCCGAAGCTGCCGACCGCGAGCAGCGGCAGGCCGATGCAGAAGACGGGGACGAGCGGGTGGCGCGGGATCAGCTCCCGCAGTGGAACGTCGGCACTCGAGCC
>JAHWJE010000280.1 GCA_019348575.1 Actinomycetota bacterium
GAGCTGTCCGGTCGCCTGCCGTGCCGGGTGGTCGTCGGCGAGGAGCTCCGCACCGGCGCCGGCGAGCTGATCGGGCTGTTCCTCTCGGAGCGCCTCCCGTGGGGGATCGCGCCCCACGCCGCGGCGACCGCCATCCGGGACCAGGGCGGCCTCGTCTACGTGCCGCACCCGTTCGACCCGACCCGGCACTGCCTGCGCGAGGGGGCGCTCGTGGCGCTCGCCGACTACCGGGCCGAGGTGGTGGTCGAGCGCGTGCACGTGCTGCAGGAGCGTCGTGACGACGCCGGCGCGGACGCTGGCGGCAGGGTCCGCCAGCGGCGGCGTCAGGGACTTCAGTAGGGCGCCGA
The DNA here is from genome assembly GCA_019348575.1 of Actinomycetota bacterium. Next base: position 348 of record JAHWJE010000280.1, read on the forward strand.
AATCCTCGACCGCCACCTCGGCGTCGAGCTCGATGGCCAGCGCCGCCAGGTGGGCGTCGTTGACGAGGTTCGCGGCCGTACCGGTGCTGTGCAGCAGCCCGCGAAGCACCGACAGGTGGCGCCCGGTGGGTTCGACGACGACGGCGGACGGTTGCCGCAGCCACGCCTCGAGGACATCGAACGCTTCCGTCGTCGTCAGCGGCCGAGTGAACAGGACTGACGAGGTCGCCAGTCGCGCAAAGGCCAGCAGCACGATCCAGGCGAAACGGACGGGTCTGCGCTCCGGCCAGACCGCCATCGAGCCAGCCTTTGGCAGGCGCGTGGTGAGGCGCGTCCGCATTCACCGCGTACAGCAGGACGTTGGGTCGACCAGGACCACGGCTGTTACTTCCGGGAGGCGAGCTTCCGCGCGAGCTCGTCGTCTTCGAGTTCGCCTGCGACCTGCAGTGCCTTCGTCAAAGCTGCGCCGGCGCCGGCACCCATCCGGAACGTCGGCGTCGAAAAGTCCGTCTGGCGCGGTGACAGACCGCGACGGATGCCTTCGTTGACGGCGGCCTTGAAGGACAGGCCGCGCTCGCGCATCGTGCGCTCTACGAGCAGCCGCGTGTCGGGGTCGAGCGTGACGGTTGTGCGCACTGCTGCATCATAGCTTCAACAGCAGTGATGCCTTGATGCTCCGGAGCTCGGCGAGCGTGCCGCGGCGACCGCTCCAATCGCCGGAGCGTGTGCGGCGTCAGACCGCGGCGAAGCGCCGCAGTCCCCAGTAGGCCGCGCCGCCGAAGGCGAGCGTCAGCACAGCCAGGTGGGCGAGCGCCAGCGGCATGCTGGCGGCGGCGTCGTTGATCGCGTGGTTGATCGCGTCGAGCGCGGGCTTGAACGGAAACAGCGCCGAGATCACCTGGATCACGTCGTAGAGCAGCGGCGACACGCCGCCGCTCGGCACGAGCGCGAGGAACGCGAGCGGCAGCGCGAGCATGAGCGCCAGCAGCGAGGCCGCGCGCACCTCGCGCGCCAGCGAGCCGATCGCCACGCCGAGCGTCGCGAACGCGATCCCGCTGACGGCGATCGCCACGATCCACAACGCGACGCGGCCGTAGTCCAACGGCACGAAGGCGCTGATCCCGAGCAGCATCGCGAGCGTGACGACGAACGCGCAGCCGCCCGCGAGCACGACCTTGCCCGCCAGCAGCCATCCGCCGGGCACGAGGCCGCGGGCGAGCCGCGAGAAGGTGTTCTCCTCACGCTCGAGCGCCAGCAGGCCGGAGGCGAGCAGGACGCAGACGAACATCAGCGAGACCGTCACCGCGAGCGCGACGGCGAACGTGTCAAGCGGCGTGCGCCGCCCTTCGAGCACCGTCTCGTTCACCTCGACCGGCCGCTCGACGGTGTTGAGCACGTCGTTGAAGCGGTCGACGTTCGCGACGCCGAGGCTGGCGAAGCGCTGAACCGGCTCGAGCTTGCGCGCGATCTCCGGCGGCGCGTCCTCGAGCGCTTCGTCGAGCAGCTTCTTGGCCCGCGTCAACCCGAGCAGCTCGAAGTTCTCCCCCAGCGCGCTGATCTCGCCGCCGACGGTGATGATCTTCACGTAGCCCGACGCGACCTTGCTGATCTGGCGGGCGAGCGCGGCGTCGGCGACCGCGAGCTTGGACTCGACCGTCGACTCGACGAAGGACTGCTTCAGCGCATCGCCGTTGTAGACGACCTCGACGTTGGCGGCGTTGAAGCCGCCGCTCGACAGCTTCATCGCGAAGTCCGGCGGGATGATCAGCGCCGCCAGCGCCTCGCCGGAGCGCACCTTCGCGAGCGCCTGCTCGCGATTGTCGACGTCGACCCGTTGCACCGCGTCGAAGAGCCTGTCGGTGTAGACGTCGACGTCGAACGTCTCGCCGCCGAGACTGATCGTGTTCTGGCTCTCCGGGATCTGGTTGAGGAACGCGAGCGTCGGCTTCTCCGGGCCGCTGGACAGCGCGAAGCCGATCAGCAGCGCGATCGCGACGGGATAGACGACGAGCAGCCCGACGAGCAGCTTCGAGCGCCGCAGGATCTGCAGATCCTTGAGCAGCATCCAGCGCATGAGCCCCTCAGTGCCCCCGCTCGCGCAGGAAGCCGACGAACGCCTGCTCGAGGTCGTCGTCGGGACCGGCCTTCGCCGCGGCCTTCAGCGCCGTGGGAGTGTCGTTGAACAGCAGCTCGCCGTCGGCGAGCACGAGCACGCGGTCGGCGTGGCGCTCGGCCTCGGCGATGTCGTGGGTCGCGAAGATCACGGCCGTGCCGCGTCGCGTGAGCGCGGTGATGAAGCCCCACAGGCGCTCGCGCTGGCGCGGATCCAGCGCGCCCGACGGCTCGTCGAGCAGCAGCACGGGCGGGTCGGCGAGCAGCCCGACGGCGATGTTCACGCGCTGGCGGTTGCCGCCCGACAGGCGCCCGAGCTCCTCGTCGGCGCGCTCACCCAAGCCGGTCTGGTCGAGCATCCGCACGACCGTCGCGTCGGGGTCGGGCACCTTCTCGAGCTTGGCGAACAGCCGCAGGTTCTGGGCGACGGTGAGCTTTCCGTAGACCGCCGTCTGCTGCGGGACCCAGCCGATCCGCGCCGTCGTGCCGTCGGGCTGGGCGGAGCTGCCGGTGTCGGCCCGCTGGATCCCGGCCAGGATCGACAGCAGCGTCGTCTTGCCGGCGCCGTTGGGGCCGATCACCGCCACCAGCTCGCCGCGCTCGATCTCGAAGCTCACGTCGCGCACGGCCTGGCGGTCGTCGAAGCACTTGCTGATGCCCTTCACCGTCAGCGCGGGCGCCGCGGTCGCGGCGTCCGTGCTCACTGCGCCGACTCGGCCAGCGCGTCGAGCGTGATCTGCAGCGCGTCATACGAGCCGCGGCTGGGCGGCGCCTCGATCCTCTGCGGCCTGCCGATGTCGGTCACGGTCAGCTCGCCGTCGACGGTCATGCTCGTGAAGCCGAGCGTCCGGCGGTCCTTGCGGGAGGGCTTGAGCTTCATGTCGAAGCTCGCCTTGCGCAGCACCTTGTCCTCGGCACCCGTCCAGATGTCGCCGCTCGCGCTCGTCACCGAGCCTGCGAGCGCGATGCGCGCCTTGCGGTCGACCTCCCGCGGCAGTCCCGTCACCTCGGTGATCCGCAGCTTCGTCAGGATC
>JAHWJE010000281.1 GCA_019348575.1 Actinomycetota bacterium
CAGCAGATCGTCGGCGCGGAGGAGGTCGTCGTCCCCAAGGACGCGCCACGACGCAGCGACGAACGGCACGCCACGCACTCGCCGTTCGTCGCCGCGCTCGTGTCCAACCGGGCGATCCTCATCGTCACTTTCCTCGCGGCGCTCGTCGTGGGAGGCGTCGTGGCGCTCGTCACCGAGCAGTACTGGGCCGTCGTGGTGGCGCTCGCGCTGCACGCCGTCGGCACCCTCGTCGTCGCCGTCGGCGCGATCGGGCTGACGACCGAGACCGAGCACGTCGATCCGGCGGCCGCCGCGCGCCTGGAGGAGGAGGGCGTCTCCGACCCCGATCGCGTGCTGAGCGACCTGGTCGAGGACTTCGCGGGTGCGCGCGAGGCGCGCGGGGTGCCGGAAGTCGTCACGAGCGGACAGAACGAGCGCACGACCGCCCCCGAAGACGACCCCGCGCGCGCCTCGGTCGAGCAGCGCACGGCGATCACGCCCTCCAGCGGCGGCGCGCCGGCCGGCGGGTCGCGCTCGCCCGTCGCCGCGCTGCAGGGGTGGACCGTGCTGGGGATCGCGGTGCTCAGCATCGCCTTCGCGCTGATCATCGGCGGCGAGATGTGGGCGCTGCCGGCGATCTTCCTGCCGCTCGGCGCGGGCTGGATCGCCCTTCAGTTCTGGATGGCACGTGGGGGCGACGTCCCGGAACGGGAACCCGGCGACGGCGAGACCGCGACGCGGCGGCTGCTGCCGATCGGGGTGTTCGTCACCGTCGGCGTGATCTGGTTCATGCTCGTCGTGGGCTATATCGCCGACCTGCTGTAGCGCTACGGCTCCTGCCACACGACCGGCGGTCCGTGGTACCCGGCGCGCGCGATCACCGTGGCCTCGCCGCTGCCGTTGCTCTCCGGGCGCTCGCGGCAGCGCAGCTCGAAGCTGTCGGTCGCGACGGGTATCGCGGGGGGCTCGAGCGTGAGCCAGGCGAGCGGCGCGGCCGCGGCGCTGGCGAACGCGCTGCGGATCGCGGCGCGCTCGGCAGCGTCGAGGTACTGGTTGACGACCGACTGCCAGATGACCGTCAGCATGCCCGGCCTGGGAGCGCCGAGCCGCGCGGCGAGCCATGCTGCCGCGCCCTGCCGCGCGACGTTCACCGGATGGCGCGCGGCGACCTGCACCGCCTGCGACACGCGCGCGAGCCGCACGGGCTCGTCGGGCCAGATGTAGGACTGAAGCGTGAGGCGCCCCTCCTGCGAGGACGGGTCGATCGGGGACTGGTCGCAGCCGGCCCGCTCGACCACCTCCAGCCGCGCGGCCGCCGCAGCGGGATCGGCGACCGGCGTGCCCACCCACGGCTCGGCGAACGACAGCGGGCTCGCCGGGTCGCCGAGCGTCTCGCCGGCGACGACGTAGGCGAAGCGGTCGGCGTTGAGGTTGAGGCCGGCGCTCGCCCCGATCTCGAGCAGCCGGATCGGCAGGCGGTGGCGCTCCGACAGCCACAGCAGCCCGCCGTACAGCGCCGTGCAGCGCCCCGGCTCGTTGGTCTGCACGGTCCGGCGCACGCGCTCGCGGATGAACGCCTCGTGCTCGGCGAGCGTCTGACGGGCGACCGCCCAGGCGCCGGTCGCCGGCTCGTCGCCACCGGCGCTGGGATAGAAGCACGACAGCTCGGGCGCGCCGCCGCTCAGCACGAGGTGATGCAGCGCCGCGAGCAGCCGCAGCTCCGGAACCGATTCCGGCGTGGCCGGATCGCCCTGCAGGATCGACGCGACGACGCCGCCGGCGTCGAGGTCGTCGGCCGCCCCCCGCATGAGCTCGACGTACAGCCGCGATCGCCCCGCCCGCTCGAGCTCGGCGGCACGGCCCCGGAACAGCTTGCCGATCACGGAAGCGCGCAGAGCAGCCGCTCGATGTCCGTTTCGTCGTTCCAGGCGCCGACCGACGCCCGCAGCAGCCCGGTGCCGGGCAGGTCACGGATGATCACACCGGCCTCGGTGAGCCCGGCCTTCGTCGCGTCGGGATCGGCGTCCTTCCAGGAGACGAGCGTCGTGCGGTCGCGCCGCGCGATCTCGCGCCCGCCGTCGGCCAGCGCTTCGGCCAGCGAGGCCGCGAGCGCCGCCGCGCGCTCGTGGATCTGCGACCAGCCCGCGTCGCCCAGCACCTCGAGCGCGGCGAGCGCGCCGGCGGTCGTCTCCAGCGACTGCGCCGACGTATCGTGGCGTGCGGCGCCGGCGCGAGCGGTGGCATCGAGCCCGGCGCTCGGATCGGCGAGGTTGAGGTAGGTCGGCCCGGTCGCCGGCAGCCGATCGCGCCACTGCGGCGAGACCCACAGCATCCCGCTGCCGATCGGTCCGCACAGCCACTTCTGCCCCGAGCCCGCGTAGAACGCGCAGCCCAGCGCACGCAGATCGATCGGCACGGCGCCGACCCCCTGCGCGCCGTCGAGCAGGACGGGCACGTCGGCGACGGCGGACAGACCGCGCACGGCGCGGCCGTTGACCCAGCTGACGTGCGAGCAGGCGACGAGCTTCGTCTCGGGCCGGACCGCATCGGCGATCTGCGCGAACGGCACGACGCGGATCGCGATCCCGCGCTGCGCGCGCGCCGCCGCGAGCGGGCCCTGCAGCCCCGGGTGCTCCTCGTCGGACGTGAGCACCTCGTCGCCGCTTCGCAGCTCCAGCGCGGCGAGCACGCGCACGATGCCCTCGCTGGTCGACGTCGTCAGCGCGACGTCTTCGGCGGCGGCGCCGAGCAGCTGTGCGTAGGCCTCCCGCAGGCGCTCGCGCGTGTCGAGCATCGCCCCGAAGTACGCCTGGCTGCGGCCCTCGCCGGCGGCTCGAGCGAGGACGCCCGTGGTCGCCGTCGCGGCGGCGCTGGGAAGCGGTCCGCACGTGCCGGCGTTGAGATACGCGAACTGCTCCAGCACGGGAAACTCGGCGCGCAGCGCGGCGGCATCCATGACCGCTGAGGCTAGTGGTTGTCCCCGTACGTACGCGCGGCCAGGCGGCGCGCGCGACCCGGCGGCAGGCCGCCGGGCGCGCGCTGCAAGCCGCCCGGGCGTCAGCGCCCGCAGAGGGGCCAGTGCCCCGGGCCGCCGGTCCTGTAGAGGATCGCGGCGCGGCGATCCTGCTCGGTCTCGGATGCGGCGGCGGGGTCGCCGCTGCCGCCCACCGAAGCCCACGTCGAGAAGGAGAACTGGTACTTGCCGCGATACGTCCCGCCGGCCGAGATCGCGCGCGGATTGCCGCGCGACTCGCACTGCGCGATCGACTCGAGGACGGGCGGGATCGGCACGTTCGGCGCACCGCCGTGGCGCCGTGCACGCGCCCTGCGCACGTTGCGCGCGGCACGGCGCGTGGATCTGCGCAGCTCGTTGAGCGTGAAGGTGTACAGGGCGGCGCGCTTGCGGCCGCGCTGCGAGCGCGTCAGCGGGTCGTTGCGCAGGTGGCCGAGCTTGCGGGCGAAGTGCATCCGCTTCTTGATCAACAGC
>JAHWJE010000282.1 GCA_019348575.1 Actinomycetota bacterium
ATCTCGTGCAGGTCGGCGAGCGGGCTGGACTCCAGAGCGGAGCGGGAGATGACGGCCATGCGGTCCTCCAGTGAATCGTCGGTTGGCGCCCGGCCGCGTTGGACAGCGGCCGGCGACTTGTGCTGCGTACGTTACCGCGCGTGGCGGATCGCGTCGTCGAGCGCGAGCCGCGGATCGACGGCCGCGTGGCCGCGCAGCGCCGCCCGCACGGCGAGGAAGTCCGCCGCCGCGGCGACGTCGTGCACGCGCAGGACGTGCGCGCCGGCATCGACCCCGGCGTCGATGGCGGCCAACGTGCCGGCCAGCCGTCGCCGGGGCCGGCGCCCGGTCAGCGCCCCGACGAAGTCCTTGCGCGAGACCGCCAGCAGCAGCGGGCGCCCGAGCTCGTGCAGCGCCTCCAGGCTGCCCAGCAGGGCGATCGTCTGCGCCGGCGTCTTGGCGAAGTCCGGACCGGGATCGAGGATCAGCTGCTCGTCGGCGACGCCCGCGTCGCGCGCGACCTGCATCCGCTCGGCGAGGAAGCCGACGACGTCGGCGACGACGTCGTCGTAGAGCCCGGGGTCCTGCAGGCGCTGCTTGGGGGCGGCGCGCGTGTGCATCAGCACGAGCGCCGCGCCGGTCCGCGCGCAGACGGCGGCGAGCTCGGGGTCGCGCAGGCCGCTGACGTCGTTGATCATCACGGCGCCGGCGGCGATCCCGGCTTCCGCGACCGCCGGCTTGTAGGTGTCGACGGAGACAGTCGCGCCGAGCTCGCCGACGAGCCGCTGCACGAGCGGCACGACGCGGTCGATCTCCTCGGCGACCGGCACCGGCGGGCGCAGCGTGATCGCCGACTCGCCGCCGACGTCGACGATATCGGCGCCGGCCTGCAGCAGCGCGGCCGCCCGCCGCACGTGCGCGCCGAGATCGCGATGGTCGCCGCCGTCGGAGAAGGAGTCCGGCGAGGCGTTGACGATCCCCATCAGCCACGGCCGGTCGCCGAGCGCGAGCGTGCGACCCGCGGCGACGACCGTGTGGCGGGGCATCAGCCGATCCGCACGGTGCGCCGGACGACGCGCTCGTTGCCGGCGCGGTCGCGGCCGGTGATCGTCAACGGGAAGGTGCCGCGGCCGCGGTAGCGGTGGCGCGCTCGCAGCCTGGTCTTCGCGCGCGCGCCCTTCGTGCGGTCGCCCCAGGACACGACGATCGACCGCATGCCCGACGCGCCGTGCCCGCGCGGCCTGAGGTCCCTGGCGCGCACGGAGACGGTGACGACGCGGCGCGCGCGCTTGTAGCCGACGCTCACGCGCGGCGCGAGATCGTCGATCTGCAGGCGCCGCGTGCGCGAGCGCCTGGTCTGTCCGCGCACGTCGACCGCGACCACCTGCCACGTGTGCTGCAGTCCCGCGATCGGCGCCGGAGGTACGAAGACCGTGTCCGTCGTCTCGCCCACGACGTTGCCGTCGACCGTGACGACATAGCGGATCGCCCCCCAGAGGCTGAACGACGGCTGCCAGCGCAGGCGCGGCTGGGCGGGCTGACAGCAGCGCTGCGAGGTGTAGGCGGCGAAGTTCCCCGGCGGGCTGTCGAGATAGCCGGCGACGATCTTGCGGTCCTCCGCCCCGCCCTGCACCCAGGCGACGACGGCGCCGCCCGCGCGGTCGGCCGCGACATCGAAGCCGAGCTGCGGGACGACCGCGCCCAGCTCGGGCCGCGAGAGCACCTGCTCGAGACCGGGCTTGCCGTCGTCGATCATGCGCACGCGGACGAACGCCGGCTCGCCGGCAGCGCTCAGCACCGCGGCGATCAGCCCGTCGTTGTTCTCCGAGATCGCCGGCGCCACCGCGGGGGGCGCGACGCTCGGCACGAACGCGCGGGCGCCGGCACCGAACGCGTCGCGCTCGAGCATCGCCACCATCGGCTGACCGCTGAGGGCGCCGGTCGTCATGCCGACTCCGACGCCGCGTCCGTTGAGATCGATCCGCGGCGGCCCGACCGGCTCGCCGGCGGGCTCGTCGATCGCGACCGGCGGCTCGAACGTCGTCCCGCGCTGCCGCGCGGCGAGGATCCGCGAGCCGCCGTCGGTGAAGCTCTGGCGAAAGACGACCCAGGCGTAGCTCGAGTCGTCCTCGGCGTCGATGTCGGGCAGGTCGGAGAGGACGGGCACGCGGCCCTCGAACTGCGCCGGCGTCAGGTCCTGCGGCGCCGTCGACAGCGCGCCGCCGAACATCTTGCGCGCATAGACGTGACCGCCCTCGCCCCAGGTGACGACGCCGACGCCGTCAGCGGAGATCGCGACGCGCGAGCGCCCGCCGCCGACGCCTGCGGACCGGGCGCGATCGACGTCGGCCGGCTGCTCGACGACGCTCCACGTGTTCGTCCTGCGGTCCAGGCGCGCGACGCGCACGTCGCCGCCGCCGGTGAAGCTCGCGTACGCCGTGCCGTTGATCGAGAGGTCAACCGACGGATCGCCGCCGACGGCGAGCGGCACGGGCGCCGACCAGGCGCCCCCCGCGGGCCGCACGACGCCGTGCACGACGCCGCCGCTGACGAAGACGACCACGAGGCGGCCGCCGTCGGCGGCGCCGACGACCGGCTGGGAGCCCGCTGCCCCCAGTCCCGCGTCGACCTGCTCGGCGGGCTTGAAGACGCCGCCCTCGAAGCGGGTGACGAAGACGCGGTCGACGCCGCCGACGGCCTTGACGTAGGCCAGGGCGCCGGTGCCGTCACGTGCGAGGTCGAGGTCGCCGAGCGCGCGGACGTCGGCGCTGGGGCCGTCGATCGCGTCGCCCGCGAAGAACGCGGCATGTGCCGGGGCGGCCGCGAGCGCGGCGGCCAGGGTCGCGAGCAGGAATGTGAGAAGCAGGGGATGGCGCATTCGGGGCTCTTCAACCGGCGAGAACGTGCAAAGTTACGCGCTGCCGACGACGCCTTCGGCGCGGGCCTCGGCGCGCCAGCCGTCGAGCTGCGCGCGAAGCTGCGCCTCGTCCCATCCCAGCTCGGCCTGAAGCGCCGCCGCGACGCGCCCCACGGCCGGCCCGTCCGGGCACAGGTCGCGGCCCGCGAGCAGGCCCAGGCGGGTGCGCCGCAGCAGGACGTCGCCGATCGTCCGCGCCTGCTCGCGGCGGACGGCGAAGGGGGCCTCGGCGAGCAGATCGGGCAGCTCGGGGACGATCGGCTGCGCCAGCTCGCGACGCTCGCGGGCGACCGCCAGCACGTCGTGGGCCGCGTGGCCGTAGCGCCCGGCGAGCGCCGCGAGCGCCCGCTCGGGGATGCCGTCGACGCGCGGCAGGTCGGAGACCGCCACCGGCGCTCCGAGCGGGATCTCGTGGGTCCGGCAGGGCGCGTCGCGCGCCTCGCGCTCGACGAGCCGGTCGACGGCCAGCTTGGCCATCCGCCGCCAGGTCGTCAGCTTGCCGCCCGTGATCGTCACCATCCCGCTCGACGTCTCGTAGAGCTCGGCCTTGCGCGAGATGTC
>JAHWJE010000283.1 GCA_019348575.1 Actinomycetota bacterium
GCCGCCCGGCGACGATGGCGGGTGACGATCTCCGGGTCGGGCAGCCAGCCGTCGAGGTCGATCGCGGCGGGCGCGGGTGAGTCGGCCATCCTGCCCATCTTCCCCCGTATCCTGCGCACACTCGTGAGCCCCGGATCACAAACGCTCGAAGAGCTCGTGCTTCGCGCGCTCGCCGAGGACGTCGGCGACATCGACGTCACGAGCGCGGCGACGGTGCCGGCCGCGCTGCGGGCGGTCGCGACGATCACGCAGAAGTCGGCGGGCGTCGTGTACGGCCTCGCCGCCGCCGAGGCGACGTTCGTCGCGCTGGACCCCGACGTGGCGCTCGAGCGGCTCGGTCCCGAGGGCGAGTGGCGCGAGGCGCCGGCAGCGGTGCTGCGCGCGACGGGAAACGCCCGCGCGCTGCTCGCGGCCGAGCGCACCGCGCTGAACTTCCTGCAGCGCCTGTCGGGCATCGCGACGCTGACGGCGCGCTGCGTGCGCGCCGTGCAGGGCACGGGGGCGCAGATCCTCGACACGCGCAAGACGACCCCGGGGCTGCGGGCACTGGAGAAGGCCGCGGTCGCCGCCGGCGGCGGGCTCAACCATCGTGCCGGCCTGTACGACATGGTGCTCATCAAGGACAACCATGCAGCGATCGCCGGCGGCGTCGGCGCGGCCGTGCGCGCCGCCGCGGCGGCGTTTCCCGACCTGGAGCTGGAGGTCGAGTGCTCCACGCGAGCCGAGGTCGACGAGGCGCTGGAGGCGGGCGCGAGGCGTATCCTGCTCGACAACATGGGGCCAGACGAGCTGCGCGCGACGGTCGCGCACGTGGCGGGGCGCGCGAAGCTCGAGGCCAGCGGGGGGATCGGCTTGGACACGCTGCGAGACCACGCGGAGACGGGCGTAGACTGGGTCTCGGTCGGAGCGCTGACGCACTCCGCCCCCGCCCTGGACCTCTCGCTTCTCCTGGAGGCGCTGCCGTGACGCTCCTACAGCTCTACGACGTCGGTGAACTGAAGGCCGAGGTGCGCGCGCTCGCCGAGCAGCGCGACGCCGTCATCCTCGCCCACAACTACCAGCTGCCCGAGATCCAGGACATCGCGGACTACGTCGGCGATTCGCTGGGCCTCTCGCGCCGGGCGGCGGCGTCGGACGCGTCGGTGATCGCGTTCTGCGGCGTGCACTTCATGGCGGAGACGGCCTCCGTCCTGTCGCCCGACAAGACGGTCCTGATCCCCGATCTCGACGCCGGCTGCTCGCTGGCCGACGCGATCACGCCCGCGCAGCTTGCGGCGTGGCAGGCCCAGCATCCTGGGGCGATCACGGTGATGTACGTCAACACGACGGCGCAGATCAAGGCGATGACCGACTACTGCGTGACGTCCGCGAACGCCGTGGCGGTCGTCGAGCACATCCTGCGCGAGCACGGTCAGGACGCCGAGATCCTGTTCGGGCCGGACATGTTCCTCGGGACCTACGTCGAGCGGCGGATCGGGCGCGCGCTGCACGTCTGGGACGGCGAGTGCCACGTCCACGCCGGGATCCGCCCGAAGGACATCGAGCAGGTCCGCGCCGAGCATCCCGGCGCCGACTTCCTGATCCACCCCGAGTGCGGCTGCTCGACGTCCGTGATGGAGTACGTCGCGGCCGGCGACCTCGAGTCCGAGGGCGTGCACATGCTCTCGACCGGCGGGATGCTCGAGTTCGCCGCCGACGCCGAGCCCGGCCAGACGGCGATCGTCGCCACCGAGATCGGGATGCTGCACCCGCTGCGCGAAGCGGCGCCGGACACGCGCTTCATCGCCGCCAACGAGCGCGCGGCCTGCACGTACATGAAGATGATCACGCTGCCCAAGCTGCGCGACGCCCTGCGCGACCTCGTCCACGAGGTGAAGGTGCCCGCCGACGTCGCCGAGCGCGCCCGGGTACCGATCGAGCGGATGGTCGCGATCTCGTAGGGTGGCGCGGTGCTCTGGCACCGAACGCTGACCGCCGCTCTGCTCGTGACCGTCCTGCTCGCCGGCTGCGGCGGGGACGACGCGGGCCCGCAGACGAAGGAGGGCTTCATCTCGGCCGCCGACGCCGTCTGCGAGGATCTCTTCAGCGAGTTCTCGCAGGCGCGCTCAGCGCAGCCGCGGACGCCGCAGGAGATCGCCGACGCCAACGACCGGCTGGCCGACACCTACGAGCGGCTCGCCGACAGGCTGAGCGACGTGCGGCTCCCCGAGTCGGGCCCGGCGCGCACGCAGGCGCAGGCGTTCGTGGCGTCCGTGCGCGCCGCCGAGCCCGTTCTCGACAGGCTGCGCGCGGCATCCAGACGGTTCGTCGAGGCGGCGCGCGCGGGCGATCGCCAGGCGGTGGCGCAGGCCGGCAACGACGTGCGCAGCGCGCTCGACGCCTTCCGCGCCGCCCGCGCCAGATCAGACCGGCTGGCGGTGCGCTACGGGCTGGACTTCTGCGGCAACCTCGGCTAGTGGCCACTCACGTCAGCTGAAGTCGCGCTCGCTGTGCGGTCCCACGCAGGCGATCGCGAGCGTGTCGGCGATGTCGCGCGCGACCTCCGCGACCTCGTCCAGCGTGACGGCGTCGAGCGCGGCGATCGCGCGGGGATCGGGCGTGACTCCGATCGACATCCGCAGGTAATCGGCGGCGTGACCGAGCGACGGATCGGGCGCGACCGGCGCCTGCCCGGCTCGCTTGCGGCTCCACGCGCCCACGAACACCGGTGCCGCGCCGATCGCGGCGAGCGCACCCGCGCTGTGGGCCGCGACGGACTGGCTCGTGACGGGCGACCTGCTGCACTCCCTGCACGGCACGGCGGCCCTCGCCGAGGAGGCCGGCCGCCGGCGCCACCCGGAGCAGGTGCCCTACTGGACCGCCCAGTACTTCGCGTTCACGCTGCGCGAACCGCTCGTCCTCGGCGTGCCGCTCGGGCTCGTCTTCGCGTGGCTGTACCGGCGCCGGCGATCGGCGCTCCCCGTCGCCGTGATCGTGGCGATGACGGCGGTCTTTGCGATCGGGCCGCTGTTCGGGCTGCCGCTGATCGGCCGCTACGTGCGCACGCCGGCGGTGCTGCTCGCGCTCTTCTACGGGCTGGCCGTGTTCGGGTGGCGGCTGCTGGCGCCCGGCGCGTCGCGCCGCGCCTGGCTGGTGCTCGGCATGCTCGCGCTGGGGCTGTCGGTCGCCTTCCTGCCCCGCCACCTGACGATGCTCCAGGGGCTCGAGCGGCGAATCGACGCCGACGCGGCGCTGCACGCCGACCTGCGGCTCGTCGGGGAATCGCCGGTCGTGCGGCGAGCGTTCGCGCGCTGCGGCGCGCTGACGGCGGCCGACCACCGGCCCGTGCCGCACGTTCGAGCCGGCGATGGCCGACGGCATCGCCTACCACCCGCACAGCACCAAGCACCCGCCGCACGAGGGGTACGACAACCCCGACGACGCCGCGCTGGCGAACCTCACG
>JAHWJE010000284.1 GCA_019348575.1 Actinomycetota bacterium
GGGGGCGCAAGGTCGGGGTGAACGTGACCGTCGACCACATCGAGGTCACGACGATCCCCGCGCGGCTGGAGTCCGAGATCTCGGCCCGCTCCGGACACGACCTCGTGTCGTTCATCGGCCCGCTCCCGCAGCTCGAGCCGAGCGTGATCGACCTTGCCGACGTCAGCAAGGAGGCCGAGCAGCGCTTCGGCAAGCAGATCGACCTGTGCCGGCGCAGCTCGCTGAACCCGACGACGAACAAGTACTACGCCTACAGCCCCGGGTGGGTGCCCGACCCGGGCAACTACCGCAAGAGCATGTGGACGGAGGCCGGCCTCCCCAACGGCCCGTCGACCTGGGACGAGCTGCGCCGGGGAGGCGCCGAGATCAAGTCCAGGCGCAAGGTGCCGGTCGGCATCGGGATGTCGCAGGAGATCGACTCCAACATGGCCGGCCGCGCGCTGCTGTGGTCCTACGGCGGCGCGATCCAGGACGAGCAGGAGCGCGTGATCCTCGACTCGCCCGAGACCGTCGCGGCCGTGGAGTACATGAAGGGACTGTTCGAGGACGCGATGACCAACGAGGTCTTCGCCTGGAACCCCGCCTCCAACAACCAGGCGCTGGTCGCGGGCAAGCTCTCCTACATCGTCAACTCGATCTCGGCCTACCGCACGATGCAGCAGGTCAACCCGAGGGTCGCCGAGGACGTGTTCTTCGTCCCCGCGCTGAAGGGCCCGAAGGCCGCGACCGCCGCGCAGCACGTGATGTACAACTGGCTCGTCCCCGAGCACGCCCGCAACCCCGACGCGGCGCAGGAGTTCCTGCTGCACTACACGGCCAACTTCGCTCGCGCGACATGGGAGAGCGAGCTCTACGACTTCCCCGCGTTCGCCGACCTCGTGCCACAGCTCCCTGACTGGCTCGACGACGACCCGTTCGGCTCCAAGCCGGCCAACAAGCTCGCCGTGCTGAAGGACGCGCTGGACTGGACGACGAACGTGGGGCACCGCGGCTACGCGAACACCGCGATCGGCGAGGTCTTCGGGACCTTCCTGATCCCGAACATGTACGCGCGCGCGGCCCGCGGGCGCTCCAGCCCGCAGGAGGCGGTGAGACGCACCGAGGCGCAGATCAGGCCGATCTTCGAGAAGTGGCGCAAGAGGGGCCTGATCGGCAGGGTGTAGTGATCGCCTCCGTGATGCGCAGGAGCGACCGCTAGTGCAGGCGCGCTAGTGGCCCTCGCGGTCGAGGTCAGAGGGCTGACCAAGCACTTCCGCGGCGGTGACGTGCGCGCGATCGACGGCGTCGACCTCGCGACGGCGGAAGGCGAGTATCTCGTCCTGCTGGGACCGTCGGGCTGCGGCAAGACGACGCTGCTGCGCACGATCGCGGGGCTCGAGGAGCCGACGGACGGCGAGGTGCTGATCGGCGGCAACGTCGTCAACGGGCTGCCGCCGCGGGCGCGGCGCATCGCGATGGTCTTCCAGAGCTACGCCCTGTACCCGCACAAGACCGTCGCCCAGAACATCACGTTCCCGCTCAAGGCGCAGGGGGTCGAGAAGGCCGAGCGCGAGCGGCTTGCGAGCTGGGCCGCCGAGCTGCTGGAGATCGGCCCCCTGCTGGATCGCAAGCCCCGCCAGCTGTCGGGCGGCGAGCGCCAGCGCGTCGCGCTGGCGCGCGCGATCGTGCGCGAGCCGGACGTCTTCCTGCTCGACGAGCCGCTGTCGAACCTCGACGCGAAGCTGCGCACGACCGCGCGCGACGAGCTCAAGGGATTCCAGCGCCGGGTCGGGACGACGACGATCTACGTCACGCACGACCAGACCGAGGCGATGGGCCTCGGCGACCGCATCGCGGTCATGTACGGCGGCCGGCTGCGCCAGCTCGGGCCGCCGCAGGAGGTCTACCTGCGCCCGGCGGACACGTTCGTCGCGACGTTCCTCGGATCGCCGCCGATGAACCTCGTTCCCCGCGACGGCGAGCTGCTGGGCTTCCGCCCGGAGAGCTTCCTGCCGGCGCCGCTCGTCGAGGGCGCAGACCGGCGGCTGAGCGCGCAGTTCGAGGTCGACCGCGTCGAGTACCTGTCGGGCGACCGCCACATCTACGGGACCGTGCGCGGGCTCGGCGAGCAGACGCGCGTGATCGCGCGGCTGGGAGCGACGGTGACCGCGCCGATCGAGCTCGGCGCCGTGCACGAGTTCGCGCTGCACGAGCGCGACCTGTGCCGCTTCGACGCCGGCAGCGGCCGGCGGATCGAGCCGGCAGGGGGAGCGGGCTGACGCAGATGGCGACGCGCGTGCAGGCTGCTGGCGCGACGACGAGGCGGGACCGGAGGGCGCTCGCCGACCGCGAGGGCACGCTCGCGTGGCTGTTCCTGCTGCCGGCCGTCGCCTACATCGTCCTGCTCGTCGCGATCCCGTTCCTGCTGGCGATCGCGTTCGCCTTCAGCGACGTGACGACCGGCGACCCGAGCTACGACTGGGTCGGGCTGCAGAACTTCTCGGCGATCTTCGACGACCCGGTCTTCTGGCGCTCGCTGCGCAACACGCTCGTCTTCACCGTCATCTCGATGCTCCTGATCGTCGTGCTCGGCAAGGCGCTCGCGCTCGTCCTCGTCGCCGACTTTCGCTTCAAGTGGGTCGTCCGGTTCTTCGTGCTGCTGCCGTGGACGACGCCGATCGCGCTCGCCGCGATCGCCTGGCTGTGGATGCTCGACTCGATCTACAGCCCGATCGACTGGATGCTGCGCTCGCTCGACCTGCTCGAGGGCAACATGCACTGGCTCGGCCGCGACAACCTCGCGATGGCGTCGGTGGTCGCCGTGCACACCTGGCGGATCGTGCCGCTCGCCGCCGTCATCATGCTCGCGGGGCTGGTCTCGATCCCACGCGACATCGACGACGCGGCGGCGATCGACGGCGCGGGCTTCTGGCGGCGGCTGTGGGAGATCACGCTCCCGCTGACCCTGCCGGTCGTCGCGGTCGCGGCGCTCTTCGGAGCGATCCTGACGTTCACCGACATGACGGTGGTCTACGTCCTCACGAAGGGGGGTCCGGAGAGCGCGACGCAGGTGCTGCCCAGCTACGCGTACTTCAAGGGCATCGAGGGCGGCGACCTGGCGCAGGGGGCGGCGATCGCGCTGTTCCTGTTCCCGCTGCTGCTCGCGGCGGCGATCGCGATCCTGCGCGCGGTGCGGCGCATGGAGACGTTCTGATGGACGCCGCGCACGTCGAACGCCAGCGCGCGCGCGCCTCGCGCCGGCACGTCCTGGGCCGCGTCGGCCTCTACGCCGCGGCGATCGGCGCGGCGCTCGTCGCGGCGCTGCCGTTTCTCTGGGGCACGATCACGGCGCTCAAGCAGGACGCCGACCTCTACAACGCCGAGAACGCGCCGTTCGTGTTCAACCTCGCCCCGACGTGGGAGCACGTCTCGTTTCTGTTCGCGGAG
>JAHWJE010000285.1 GCA_019348575.1 Actinomycetota bacterium
CGAGGCGCTGCGTCGTGCGCTCGCCATGGGGGGTGACGACGGCGTGCTGGTCACCGACGAGGCGCTCGTCGGAGCGGACGAGTGGGCCACCGCGAAGGTTCTCGCCGCGGCGCTCGACAAGCTCGCGCCCGACGTGGCGCTGATGGGCATGGCATCCGACGACGCACGCGGCTCGCTGGTGCCCGGCGCCGTCGCGGCGATGCGCGACGTTCCGCTGCTGTCGTACGGAGCGGAGCTGAAGGTCGGCGACGGCGAGGCGCGGGTGCGCCGGCTGTCGCCGACCGGCTACGACTGGATCGGCGCGCCGCTGCCCGTGGTGGCGACGGTCACCGACCAGGTCGGCGAGCCGCGGTACGCGAGCCTGAAGGGGATCATGGCGGCGAAGCGCAAGCCGCTCGAGACGTTGTCGCTCGGCGACATCGGCCTCTCCGGCGACGATCTCCACGGCGATCCCCGCCTCGCCGAGGGACTCGGCGAGCGCTGCGCAGCGATCGCGCAGGACGCTCGGGCGCACCTGCGGGTGATCGGGGCGGACGTGCGGCGTGGCGGCGATCACGCTGACGCCCCCGGCCGCGGCGGTCCGTGCCAGCTCGAGCGCGCCGTCGACGTCGCCGACGCCGTCGTCGATGCCGGGCAGGATGTGGCAGTGGATGTCGACGAGGCCGTCCGTCATCTGGTCGTCGTCAGCGGGCACCACCTCCGTGGGTCCCCACAGGCCCGAGCGTCAAACCGATCAGCGCCGAAGCCACCCCCGCGCCACGGGCCGCCTGCGACCTAGACTCCGCGCCCATGGCCCCGACGGCGAGCATCATCGTGCCGACGCGGCTGCGCCCGGGCTATCTCGACGTCGCGCTGGGCTCGATCGCACCGCAGGCGGCCGCGGCCGGCGCCGAGCTGATCGTCGTCGACGACGGCCCCGACGAGCAGACGCAGGCGACCGCCCGGCGCCACGGCGCCCGCTACGTCCCGCACGCCGTCTCGCGCGGGCTCAACGCCGCGCGCAACACGGGGATCGACAACGCCCGCTCGGACCTGCTCGTCTTCGTCGACGACGACGTCGACGTGCAGCCGGGTTGGCTGCAGGCCCTGATCGAGGCCGACGCCGTGGCAGACGCCGACGTCGGCGTCCTGACAGGCCCGATCCGCGCCCGCCTGGAGGACCACCGCCTGAGGTCCTGCGGCCGCGAGGACGCGCCGATCACGACGCAGGACCACGGTCCCGCGGACACGACCGTGCCCCACGCCTGGGGCGCGAACATGACGCTGCGCCGCTCGGCGCTCGTCCGCGCCGGGCGCTTCGACGAGGCGCGCGAGCTCTACGGCGTCGAGCAGGAATGGCAGGGCCGGCTGCTCGCGGCGGGCGGGCGCGAGCCGGGACCGACGCCGCTCCAGAGCCGGTACGTCGTGGCGAGCCGCCGGGCGCCGTGACTACCCGCGCATGAACCAGCGGACCGACCACTACTACGGCGCGCTGTGGGACTCGGTCATGTGGGCCTCGTCGGCCGCGCCAAGGGGAAGCCGGCCCGCCCGCCCGGCGCTTCCTTACGCCCGGGTGCTCCCCACCCACTCTTCTACAGACCCCTCAAGCACGCAGGCGCGTCACCAGCGCCCGTCAGATCACGACCAGCCATCCGGGCGAGCATCAACGAACTTCCGGCGCGAAGCACTCAGCTCAGGCGTCCTCGCGCTCCGGGCTCTCCAGCCGGAAGAAGTTGCTCTGCCGTCCGTCGCTGCGCTCCTCCTGGTAGATGAAGTTCAGCCGGCGGGCGTCGAATGTCTGAAACCACTCGTCCCACGTCACGTGGCGCAGGTTCTCGGCCTCGCCCCCGAAGTCGAAGCGCAGCACGCCGAGGTGATCGCCGTGCTCGGTCCCCTCGACGGTCGCCGGAACGCCGCCGCGCTCCTCGGCCCACTGCTTGATCACCTCGTGATGCGTGGTCGCCAGGCTGCGCCCCGGGCGCTCGGGATCGTCGTCGGGCGACGTCACCTCCTGGGCGTACTGCAGGGACCGCGAGGTCTCCGGCCCGGTGCGGATCTCGCCGCCATCGGGCCCCGCGCCGACGTCGCCGTCGCCCTGCTCCTGCTGGGATCCTCCGCCGCTTCGCTGCTGGGCGACGGCCTGGACGAGCTCCTCCTTGCGCATGTTCGACGCGCCCGAGATGCCCTCCTGCCTGGCCTCCTCGCGGAGGTCGTCCATGTGCATCTCACGCAACTCGGTCTCGCTGACGTTCGGGGTGTTCGGAGTCTCGTTACGTGATCCCATCGGGCACCTCCAAATCGATTCGTGCTCGTATACCCCGCGGCCTTCGTGCGGACCCGCCTGCCCGCGCCGGGGCTCGGGCGGCGGCGACCGCGAGCGGATCGACGCCGCCGGCGTCAGCGCTGCGCGTCTGCGGCCGGCGCCGTGCGGTCGCCGCACGGCCGGGCGCCGGTGAGCAGCCAGGTGCCGTCGCGCCTGCGCTCGAGCTCGCCGCTGCGGGCCAGGACCTGCAGCGCCGTCGACGCCGTCGGGCGCCGCAGGCACGCGAGGTGGGCAAGCGTCTCCTGCGTGAGCGCGAGCGGGACGTGGACGCCGTACGGCGTGACGCGACCCCAGCGGTCGGCGAGGTGCCACAGCAGCATCCGCAGGCGGCTGTCGGCGTGGCGCACATGCGCGATCGCGCGCTCGAATGCCAGCGTCCGCGAGTACTGCACGCTGCGCGCGAGCAACCCCGACACGATCGCCGGCCAGCGGCAGATCGCCGCCGCGAAGGGCTCGTCGAGGATCGCCAGGGTCGCGGGCTCGAGCGCCGACCACGAGACCGAGACCGCAACGGAGCTGTCGTGATCGTGGTCCCAGGGCCGCAGCAGATCCCCGGCTCCGATCAGCTCGGGGCAGTCGCGGCCGTCGAGGTGCATCGACCGGATGATCAGGCCCTCGAGCACGAGCAGCCCGAACCACCCGCGCTGGTGCTCCGGAACCGGGGGCGTCCACGGGCCCGGCTGCAGCCACAGCTTCGGCGCCACCGCGCGGCGGCGCAGGAGGTCGGCGCTCGCCGGATCGACGTCGCCGAGAAGATCCGGGTCCTCGTCGAACACGCGCACGAGATCGACGCTCCGTGCCGGATGCTCGCGGGCGACCGTCGCTGCCGTCGGCACCGTCACAGCCGCGCTCGTACCCGCGATCACGTCATGCGACGCGCCGGATCTTCTGCACGCGTTCGACGCGCCGGTGCAGCGCCGCGATCAGACTGCGGACGAGCGCGTGAGCGCGGGATCGAGCTCGACGTGGAAGAACATGTCCTCCATCTCGCGAACCGGCACGTCGAGTCCCCGGACGAGCAGCGCGTCGTGCAGCGGCCCGACGTCCTTGTACGCGATCTCCCGGATCTGCTCCTCGATCTTCGGCGGATGGGCGTCGCGCTCGATC
>JAHWJE010000286.1 GCA_019348575.1 Actinomycetota bacterium
CAGCTGTCGGTCTTCGCGCCCTACGAGGGCCCGTGCTACCGCTGCCTGTACCCGGTGCCGCCGCCGGCCGAGCTGGCGCCGAGCTGCGGCGCCAACGGCGTGCTCGGCGTGCTGCCGGGAACGATGGGCCTGCTGCAGGCGACCGAGGTCATCAAGCTCATCACGGGCGCCGGCGAGCCGCTGATCGGCCGCCTGCTGCTCTACGAGGCACTCGGCGCGACGTTCACCGAGCTGAAGGTCCGCCGCGACCCCGAATGCGCCATCTGCTCGCGCGAACCGGCCGAGATCTCCGACGAGGAGCTCGGAGTCTTCCCTGACTACGAGGCGTTCTGCGCGGCCGCGGGATGACAAACGGCGACCGGATGAAGCCGCTCGACATCATGGGCGCGGGCCGGATGCCCGCGGCGTGCTAGAAAGTCCCGTCCTATGGCCACTGTTCGCATCCCCCCGGTCCTGCGGCCGTCGGTCGGGGGCATCAAGGAAGTCGACGCCGACGGCGAGAACGTCGGCGACGTCCTGCGCGCCCTCGCCGACCAGCACCCCGCGACGCAGACGCAGATCTTCTCGGACGGCGGCGAGCTGAACCGCTACGTCAACGTCTACCTCAACGACGAGGACGTGCGGGTGCTCGGCGGGCTCGAGACGCCCGTCAAGGAGAGCGACACCGTCGTGATCCTGCCGGCGATGGCCGGCGGCGCCCGCTAGCGCGCTACTGCGCGTCGCGGCACGCCGTCGCCGCCAGGTCGTTCAGTCGCCGAACGTCGCGAAGTCCGCGCGCAGGCGCTCGAGCACGATCTCCATCGCGATGCTCGCCCCCGGTCGTTGAGGTGGATGCCGTCGGACTCGCGGACGATCGTGTCCTCGCCGTCGATCGGCATGGAGTCGCGGTAGCGGAAGCCGGGCGTGAAGATCGGGACCATGTCGAGCACGTCCACGTGCGCACCGTACGGCGCGGCGGCCGCGACGATGCCCGCGTTGACCGCGCGCGAGATCTCGGCGCGGTCGCCGTCGCGCGGCGTCATCACCGTCAGCCAGTACAGGCGAGCCTCACCGTTGCGGCGGTAGGTGTTCATCATCGTGCGCACGCGGGTGGCGTAGAGCGCCGCCCACTCCGCGCCGCAGCACTCCACCTCCTGCCCCTCGGCGTTCTCGAGCGGGAACCCCTCGTTGGCGCCGATGAACATCACGACGGCCTCGGGCTTGCGCTCCTTGGCCTGCTGCGTCGACAGCACACCCCAGTCGACGATGTCGGTCTTCGAGATCCCGGTGCCGAGGTGCGCGGCACGCACGGTCTGCACCCCGTCGGCGGCCAGGCGCCGGGCGAGCTGCACGTCCAGCGGCTGGGCGAGCGAGTCGCCGGTCACGAGCAGGTTGCCGAGCCGTGGCAGCTTCGCGGTCTTCACGCCCAGCTCCACCGGGTCGAAGTGGTCGGTCGTGATCGGCGCGCCCGCGCCGCCGGCGGCGCCGCCGTTCGCAGCGGCGGCGGGTCCCGCGACCGGCGCGGCGGCGAACCCGCCCTCGCCGGTGAGCTGGTCGTCGGGCGACAGGAACGCCGTCACGCTGTCGGCGGCGTCTGCCAGCGGCAGCCGGTCCGCGAGCCAGCCGGCCGGGTGGCCGACGGCGAGCACGACCGTCCGCTGGACGCCGCGGTCCATCTTCTGCCCGGTGCTGCGGATCGACGCGCCCTCGATGACGAGCAGCAGCACGACGGCGACGAAGACGCAGATGATCGCGTCGCGGGCGCGCATGATGCGCCCGGGGGGACGGTCGAGGATGAAGGGGTCGGCTTCGGTGTCGGACATGCGTTCCTAGAACTGGAAGTAGATGAAGGGTGGCACGCCCTGGCTCGACACCGTCGCGGCGACGAGCAGGATGACCGTCGCCATGCTGGCGCCCAGGGCAGCCGGATGCAGCCGCTCGAAGCGCACGCGCAGCGCGTCCAGCGGCCGCGCCGGCAGCAGCTGCAGCGCGATGACGAGGAACGTGGCGAGCACGACGGGAACGGACCACAGCGTCGCTGGCCCGGGCTCGACGAGCCGCGCCAGATACGCGCCGGCAAGGCCGAGATCGGGCGCGCGGAACGGGATCCACGCGAGCACGACGATGTGGAACACGAGCAGCCAGGCGAACCAGGCCGGCATCTTCACGCGGCCGCGGAAGAGATGCTCGACGGTCAGGGCGGTGCCGTGGATGACGCCCCACAGCACGAATCCCCATGCGGCCCCGTGCCACAGCCCCCCGAGCGCCATCGTGATCATGAGGTTGCGCGCCGTCCGCCACCTGCCGCCGCGGTTGCCGCCGAGCGGGATGTACAGATAATCGCGCAGGAACCGCGACAGCGTGATGTGCCAGCGGCGCCAGAACTCGCGGAAGCTCGCGGAGCGGTAGGGCCGGTCGAAGTTCTGCGGGAAGACGAAGCCCATCAGCAGGGCGATGCCGATCGCCATGTCGGTGTATCCGGAGAAGTCGCAGAAGATCTGCACGGCGTACGCGTAGGTCGCAAGCCACACGTCGGGCGCGGCATATGCCTGCGGCACCCCGAACACCGGATCGACGATCTCGCGCGCGAGCGTGTCGGCGATCGCGACCTTCTTGACGAGGCCGATGACGATCAGCGCGACGCCCGCGCCGACCGCGACCCTGCGCGGGTCGCGCGGCGTGCGCAGCTGGGGCAGGAACTCGTGCGCGCGGACGATCGGGCCGGCGACGATCTGCGGGAAGAAGCTCAAGAACAGCGCGACATCGATCGTCTTGGACGGCGGCAGGAGCCCTCGGTAGACGTCGACGCTGTAGGAGATCGCCTGGAAGATGATGAAGCTGATCCCGATCGGCAGCGCGATCGCCGCCAGCGGCAGCGGCAGGCCGAGCCCGACCCGTTCGAACAGGCCGTTGACCTCGGTGGTGAAGAAGCCGTAGTACTTGAAGACCCCGAGGGTCGCGAGGTTCAGCGCGACGGCGACGCCGACGATCCGCTTGCGCACGTGCGCGTCGTCACTGCGGTGGATGAGCTTCGCGGCCGCCTGGTTGCCGAGCGTGACGCCCGCGAGCAGCAGGCAGAACAGCGGGTTGGCCGCGGCGTAGAAGACGTAGCTCGCGGCGAGCATGACCGGCTTCCACACGTTCTGGCGTCGCATCAGCGCCCACGAGAGCGCGAGCACGATCGGGAAGAACACTGCGAACTGGACCGTCGGGAAGACCATGCGTGGGACGTACCTGGTGTGGGACGCGGCGGCAGCACCCTACCGAAGCGCGCGGCGCCGCCTTGCTGGTCAACATGGCGCCGATCCAGACTTCTGGTGAGTATGCCGACCCGACTACACTGATTGGACACATGGGCCTCCCGCCGCTTCAGAACCGTCCCTGCGGCGGTCGCTACGGCGACATCGTGCAGGCGATC
>JAHWJE010000287.1 GCA_019348575.1 Actinomycetota bacterium
CGGCCGCTTTCGGAGTGGCTCGAGCGGCCGGATGTGACCGACATCCTGATCAACGCCCCGGGCGAAGTCTGGGTCGAGACGCTGGGCGGGGAGACGCAACGCCACGCGGCGCCCGAGCTCACCGACACCATCCTCTGGCGGCTGGCCGGTCAGATCGCCGCCGCCGCGCACCAGGGCGTGAGCCGGGAGCATCCGCTGCTGGCGGCGACGCTGCCCGACGGCGGCCGGGTGCAGATCGTGGCGCCGCCGGCCACGCGCGGGCCGATGGCCATCGCGATCATCGGCGGCATCATCGTCTCGACGCTGCTGTCGCTCGTGGTCGTGCCGGCGTTCTTCGTCGTCGCCGACAGGGTGAAGACGAAGGCGAAGACGACGACGGCGAGGTCGCCGAGGTTGGCGTGATTCTGGTGCGCACGGTCGTCGGTCGGATAGATCGGCTCGACGTGTGAACCGGGCGTGATCCACAAGCAGCCATTCTCCTCGTCCGCATCATCTACGGCAACCCATGCCCCACACAGGGTATCCGGATACGTCGGGATATAGTAGCTGTCCTGGTGCCAGCCCTGCCCCGGCTTGCCGGGCGGCTTGAAGAAGAGCATCGTCTGGAGCGCCAGGACGTCGGGGCCGATCAGCACCTCGAGGACGTCGAGCACGCGCGGGTGGAGCAGGTAGCGCTCGTGCAGCGCGAGCTTGCGGTGGAGCATGTGGATGCGCAGGAAGTACTGCGCCTGCTCCAAGGGCGAGAGCCCCGCGGGCGGCGCCTCCAGCCGCTGCGCCGGCGCGGAGGTGCTGTCAGCGGCGGCCCTCTGCAGCACCGCCTGCGCCTGCTCCCGCGCCGCCAGCACGTCCGGCGTCACCGCGTCGTCGGGGACCAGCCCGCCGGTGTAGGTCTGCAGCAGCGTCCCGATCCCGTCGAACAGCACCGCCTGCAGCAGCGGCTCCGCCAGCTGGGCCGGGACCCGGTCCAGCACCGCACACACCTGCTCGGCCGCCCGCGCCGACACCTGCCCGGCGCCGAGCGCGGCCTGCACCTGTTGTGCGAGAAGCCCCTGGCCGACAACCTCGCCGCCGCACGGGGGATCGCCCAAGCCGCGCGGCGCGCGGGAGTGGTCGCGGCAGTCAACTACGGGCGCCGCTTCGAGGAGGGCCGCCGCCGCCTGCTCGAGCGGGGCCGCGAGGTGCTCGGAAGGCCGCGGCTGGCGTCGGTGTCCCTGGTGTTCGCCGATCATGCCGACCCGGACTCGCGTCCGTTCACCTGGGTGCACGACGCGACGCTGGGGGGCGGGCGGCTGCAGGGCTACGGCGTCCACGACCTGGATTTGCTGCTCGAGCTGCTTCCTGAAGTGGAGGCGGTCGCCGCCGCCACCGAGGTGACCGTCCCGCAGCGCGTCGACGACGACGGCGAGCTGCGCTCGGTGACGGCCGAGGACGCGTTCGGGATCCTGCTTCGGCTCCGCGGCGGAGGCCTCGCCCTGGTGAGCTTCACGGCGACGGCGCGCCACGACCGCGGTGACCTGATCGAGATCTACGGCGCAGAGGGCACCGTCAGGCTCGACCCCGACGGGCGGCTGTCATGGGGGCGCAGCGGGGAGGAGCTGCAGGTCGAGGGACCGCTGGGCTCCTCGCCGCAGGAGGCCTTCGAGCATGTCGCCCGCCGGTTCTGGGCCGCGATCCGCAACGGCGCCGCGCCCGATCCCTCGCTCGACGAGGCGCTGCGCGTGCAGAGCGTCTTCGACGCGGTGCGCACGGCCGACGTCGAGCGGCGCTGGGTGCAGCCCGAGCCCGTCGTCGCGGACGGCTGATCCGAACGCTCCGGCGGTCGTGCCCACGGCCGGCGGGCCGCTCAGCCTCCGCTCCTCCCCATGCCGGCGCGCGCGACCTGCTGGACGATCGCCAGGAAGCCGTCCTCGTCCAGCGTCCCCCGCGTGGCGCCCACCCCGTCGAGCTCGTCGACGGCCGTGAACTGCCCGACGTTGTCAGCCGTGACGGTCCCCCCGTAGATGATCTGCGGCCGCTGCGCGCCCCTGTCTGTCAGCCGCTCCTTCAGGCGCGCGACGACGCTGCGCACGTGCTCGGCAGCGGCCGGCTCGTCGGCGCCGATCGCCCACGTCGGCTCGTAGACCACCAGCACCGGCCGACGCGCGACGTCGACGTGCGCCAAGCCGTGCTCGAGGCGCTCCTCGGCCTGCTCGGCGGCCGCGGCGGTCGGCTCGTCCTCACCCACGAACAGGATCGGCGTCATCTCGTTGGCGGCGACCGCCGCGACCTTCCTGGCGATCTGCTCGTCCGTCTCGCCGGCGCGCCGGCGCTCGCTGTGGCCGACGAGGACGTAGTCGACCAGCCCCTTGAGCATCGCGGCCGAGATCTCCCCGGTGTACGGCCCGCTCGGCTCCCAATGGCAGTTCTGGGCGCCGAGCCGCAGCAGCCGTCGGTCGGCGATCTCGCTCATGGCCATCAGCGAGATCGCGGGCGGGCACACGATCACCGTCGGCAGCGCAAACGCTGCATCGGCCTCCTGGCGCAGGCGCTCCTGGACACGCGCGAAGAGCCCGATCGCCTCGCCAGGCCCCAGATACATCTTCCAGTTGGCGACGACGTATCCGATGAAGCGGACTCTACGGCGGACCTGCTCGAGTCGGCGCGACGCCCGGCGACATCACCGAGGAGGGGTCGCGGCGACGTGAACGTCGGCAGGGGCCCCGGCCCGCCGCCTCAGGCGCGGCCCGGCCATCCCTCAGGGCTGCAAGAGGACGGTCAGCCCTCCCGGAGGACGAAAAGGCCCTGCTCGATGCCGTTGACGACGATCGTGCCCGACGGGAAGAACGGGTAGCTGCTCCACGCCCCGTTGAACTCGGGAGCGTCGTCGGGCGGATAGACGTCGAAGTACGCCACCTCGCGCAGGCGCCCCTCCGCGACGCGCTTGAGGTCGAGGATGCGGAGCCCCGCGCGGTAATTCGCCTCGTACACCTGCGAGCCGCGGACGTAGAGGTTGTGGTCGATCGCCGGCGTCGAGGCCTCGTGGGCCCGGACGAACCTGGGCGCGTCGAGGTCGGCGACGTCGACTTCTACGGCAGCATTCGCGTGCTCGGTGACGTGCACGAGGGCCGTCGCGTGGTCGCGCGCCGACGGCTGGTGATCGAGGGCAACGTCGACCGGGCACAGCTCGACAGCGGCGATCACATGGAGATACACGGGTCGATCATGAGCTCGGTGCTGCGTGCCGGCGGTGCGCGCGCCGTCGCGGCCAGCCACGCCCGGCGCGGGAAGAGCGACAGGTCCACCCGCCCCGTCCGCAGGTCGTACTCGACGGCGGGGACTGTCCCCTTCTGTTTCACCGCGGAACGGCTGGGGACTG
>JAHWJE010000288.1 GCA_019348575.1 Actinomycetota bacterium
CTCCCAGCGCCAGGAAGATCTGGCCCGCGTCCTTGATCGTGGACGGCGCCGCGCCGTGCGCTTCCAGGCGTTCGCGCAACAGCTGCTTGTGGCGCTCGGTCTCGTCCTTGTGGTGCTCGAGGTGACCCTTCATCTCGGCGTCCTCGGTCGTGCGGATCATCGTCTCCAGCTGTCGCGCGACATGCTGCTCCAGCGCATGCGCATCGGCCAGGTACTTGACGAGCTGTTCGTTCAGGGTTGGCACAGCGGCCTCCTAGTCGCGTCGGTCAGGCGCGGATACCACGTGCGAGGAGATCGATAACCGGCGGAGCGGCCGATGCGAGACAGGGCGCCTACATTCGCGCCGAGCGCGCGCGAGCGTCCTGCGCGACGCTCGTCACCGCGCCGGGCTCGCCACCCGGTCGATCACCTCGGCCGCGGAGTCCAGCGCCTGGCGCATGCAGTCGTCCATGTCGATGTAGACGTAGTTCGCCAGCCGGCCCGCGAAGAACGTCCGCTGCGGCCCGACCTGCTCGCGCACGAAGTCCTGGTAGCGGTCGTTGAGCTGCCTATTGTGCGGCAGCTCGATCGGGTAGTAGCGGCTCGGCGCGCCGGTGAACTCGAAGCCGAGCACCGTGCCCTCGCATTGCTGGCGCGAGGCGTGCTTGGTCTCGTGGATCCGGATGAAGGGGTACTCCTCGCCCGGATAGTTGACGACCATCGCGCCCTGCGCATGCTCGACGTGCGGGATGTGGACGTTGCGCACGTCGATCCCGCGCCACTCGAGCATCCCGAAGCACCCGCCCGCGAACTCGTCGAGCGGGCACGTGAGGATGACGAGATCGGCGCCCGTCTCCGTTAGGTGCCCGTCGAGCTCGTCGATCGTCACGTCCTGGCCGCAGCGCACGTCG
Organism: Actinomycetota bacterium; assembly: GCA_019348575.1. The sequence continues at coordinate 891 of JAHWJE010000288.1, forward strand.
ACGAGGCTCGAATCGAGCAGGCCGTCGATCAGGTCCGTGTAGCCGTTGGGCCCGGCGGGCCAGCCCTGATAGGGGTCGGGGAACAGGTAGGGGTCGTTGTCCCACCGCACCGAGACGCGGCGCGGCGCCCATTGCGCCGACAGCTCGCGCGCGGGGCGGCCCCATTGCTTCTCCGTGTAGGGGCGGATGAAGCGCTCGTACAGGATCGGGCCCATGAGCTCCAGGCACCACTGCTCGAAGTTCGCCGCCTGCGCGCGCGCGGTCGCATCGATCCCCTCGCGCTCGGCGAGCTGGGCCCTGATCTCGGCGCCGTTGGACTGCCGGTCGATGTCCGAGAGCAGGATCGGCCAGTTGAGGATCTGCGAGTCGGCGATGATGTCGACGCGATGGCGGTAGTCGTTGAACGGCGTCATCGCGTTTGCGAGGCTCCAGACCTCCTCGTCCTCGGTGTGGAAGATGTGCGAGCCGTGCGGCTCGTACAGCACGCCGTTCATGTGCTCCGAGCGGATCAGGCCGCCGGGGACGTCGCGCCGCTCGAGGATCGTCGAGGAGATCCCCTCCTGGGCGAGGCGATGGGCAAGGGTGCAGCCCGTCAGGCCGCCGCCGACGATGAGGACGTGGGGCTCGGTCAAGATCGGTCTTCCTTCCTATGAGACGGCGCCGGCGCTGCGCGCCGGCGGTTCGACGTAGCTGGTCTGCTCGTCCATGAGGTCCTGCATCCGCGCCGCGATCGTGTCCCAGTGGTGCAGCTGCAGCAGAGGCCGGACCTTCGCCTCGCGGTCGGCGGCGCGGTCGCGCAGGACCTCCTGACAGGCGTCGGCAAAGCCCTCCGCGTCGTCCTCGAGCGCAACGACACCGCGGTAGTCCGCCACGACGTCGGGCACGCGCGTCGAGACGACGGGCAGTCCGGCCGCGAGGTACTCGAGCGTCTTCGTCGGGCTGATCGACCGCGTCGCGTCGTTGAGCGCGAACGGCATGAGCGCGACGTCGAATCCGGCCATGACCTGCGGCAGCCGCTCGTAGGGCTGGATCCCGGGGAAGCGCACGTTCGGCGCCTGCGGGACCGATGCGGGGTCGATCTTGAAGATCGGGCCGACCATCTCGACGTCCCACTCCGGCAGGCGCTCGGCAAGCCCCGCGACGAGGTCGAGATCGAGGCGCTCGTCGATGACGCCGACGTAGCCCGCCACCGGGCGCTCGCGCGGCCGGCGGCGCTCGCGCGCGGGCGCGTAGTGATCGGGCTCGACGCCGGATGCGAAGAGGTGCGGCGGCGACGCGGCGCGTCCCGCGACCCCCGCGTGGATGCTGCGCCCGCCGGTGAAGACGAGGTCCGCCATCTGCAGCAGGCGGTCCTGGTTGGCGCGCATCTGCGGCGACGCGAAGGCGAACGACGCGAGGTCGTCCATGACGTCGTAGACGAGCTGGGAGCGGTCGAGGCGCTCGATGTACGGCAGCGCCATCGGCGTGTACGCCCAGATCGTGCGTCGCGGGCGCGAACCGATCAGCTGGGCGACGGCGTCCGGATAGTCCTCGGCGGCCGGGTCGTCGAAGCCCGCGAGGCGCTCGGGCCCGGGAACCTCCATCCAGACGCGCTGGACGGGGCCGTGCCGCGCGACGCACAGCCGCGGCGTGTCGAGCTCCTCGACGACCCGGCACTCCTCGACGAACCACGTCGGGCGCGTCTGCGCGAGGCGGCTGATGATGTGCTGCGGGCGCTGCCACACGAACGTCCACGGCAGGTGCGAGAAGACGACGAGCTCGTCGTTGCGGCTCATGAGATCAGCTCCTTGGTCAGCGAAGGCGGTCAAGCGGCCACGGGCGTGGATCTCGACCTCGTCGGGCGGTGGCTCGCGCCACTCGAAGTGCTCCATCAGCGGCAGCAGGCCGGCCACGTGGGCGGCCATCTGATCGCTGAGGCGGTAGGCGGGCAGCTCGGCGGAGGTGGCCCCGGCGGCCGCGGCGGCGCCACCGGCAGCGCGCTTCGGGCTGTCACGCCGCCATCATGCAGACGCCGTGCACCAGATCCTGGAGTGGATCGCCGCCGGCGACCTGTACCAGGCCAACCTGACGCTGCAGATCGCCGTGCCCTGGACCGCCTCGGCGACGGACCTGTCACGCCGGTTGGCCGAGGCAACACCCGGCGCGGCGCATGCGGCGCTGCTGCGACTGGATGACGCGACCAGCGTGGTCTCCGCCTCGCCCGAGACGTTTCTGCGCGTCAACGGCGACGAGGTCGTCACGAGGCCGATCAAGGGAACGCGGCCGCGCGGCATCAGTGATGACAGCGATCGGGCGGCGGCCAACGCGCTGGCGGCCAGCGCCAAGGACCATGCCGAACACCTCATGATCGTCGACCTCGAGCGCAACGACCTGGGCCGGGTGTGCGAGGCCGGCAGCGTCGTCGTCCCCGAGTACGCGGCTTTGGAGGCGCACCCCACGGTGTGGCACCTGACCTCGACGA
>JAHWJE010000289.1 GCA_019348575.1 Actinomycetota bacterium
CGCAGCGCCCGGGCGACGCGCCCGTCGAGCCAGCGCGCGTCGCCGGCGATGATCACGCCGCGACGGCCGGCGAGCCCGGGTCCCTCGCCGCGCGCCAGTGCGACGTCCGTCGTGAGGTCGTAGCGACGACCCTCGCGGTCCAGCTGCGCGAGCAGCAGCGCCTCGTCGCGGCGGATCTGGCCGGGAATCCCGTCCTTGACGTACGGCCGGCCGGTCACACGGGTCGGCAGGCCGGCGCTGAGGGTGTTGGGCCGCCCGTCGCCGTCGTCGTCGACCGGGTTGAGCCCCTGCCACGTCGTCACCGGCAGCACGACGAGCACGTCCTGCTCCTGCTGGGACTGCACGACGAGCGGGGCGGCCGTGCGGCGCGTGCGGGTGCGGACCTCGAAGAGGTACAGGCCCGACTTGCCGCCCGGTGCGCGGAAGCGCACCCGGCGCGACCGCGTCCCGCTGCCGCGCTTGCGGATCGCGCTCGAGCCGACGCGGCGCAGGGTCCACGTGAAGCGGGCGCCCGCCGACTCGACGGCGATGAGCGCGTGCTCGCGCGCGATCACGGGTGACGCCGGCGCCCGGGCGCGCAGATAGCGCACCGTGATCCCGCCGGCCCCGGGCAGCGGGCGCCCGTACTCGAAGCGCGGTGGAAGCGGGACCGACGTCCCGATGTTGCCGGCGCGGTCGCGCGCGCGCACGACGACGAGGTAGGTCCCCGCGGCGACGCGCCGGCCCTCGACGGTCCCATCCCACTCCCAGCCCGTGGCATCGTCGTCGAGCTTGATCGGCGCATCGAAGACCGGTCGCAGCGGCCGCACGTCGGTGCGGTAGACGAGCACCTCCTTGCGCCGCCCGCGCGCCTGGAAGGAGACGCGGGCGGGCTCGCCGTCGTCTGTCGGCAGCAGCTCCGGCCCCGGCGTCTGGACCGGTCCGATCGACGTCACGCGGATCCTCGGCGGGGTTGTGTCCTTGTCGATGGTGCGCGGCAGGAGGATCGCGCGGGCCTGGCGGCGCAGGTGCAGCCGGACGCTGTAGGCCCCGTCGGGGACGAGGCGCCCGTCGGCGGTCCTGCCGTCCCAGCGGACCCGAACCTGCTGTCCGGCCCTCACCCTGCGATCGTCGACCAGCCGCCGCACCGCATCGCCGTCGGGCGTGATCACCGAGACGGTCACGTCGTCGGCGCGCTTGAGGCTGAAGGTCAGACGCGCGCGATCGAAGCGCCCGTCGCTGTTGGGCGAGAAGAAGGGCGTCATCGTGAACGCCACCCGCGGCGGCATGCTCTTGAGCTCCTGGGCAGCGAAGAACGCGCCGAACGTCGCGCCCACGAGGACGGCGAAGACGATGCGTGCCGTAGCCGTCACGTGCGTGCGCTCCGCGCCGCGATCACCGCCGGCAGGCGATACAGCACGCAGTTGGCGATCGATCCGTTCGGCGGGCGCTCGATCGCGCCGACGGCGCGGATCGACCCTCCGTGCGTGACGACGAGCGCCGGCAGCGGCCCGCGTGCGACGTCCGCCAGCGCGGCCGCGACGCGTGCCGCCTGCTCGGCGACCGACTCGCCGCCGGGAAAGCGAAACGACGGGTCGGCGCAGCGCCAGCGCCGCCAGTCGTCGGGTGCGGCGGCCGTGACGTCCGCGATCAGCCGCCCCGACCAGTCGCCCGCGTCGACCTCCACGAGGCGCCCGTCGACGATGGCCTCCATGTCCAGCAGGTCGCCGACGATCTGCGCCGTCGCGCGGGCGCGCTGCAGCGGGCTCGTGTAGAGCGCTTGCAGTCCTTCGTGGCGCAGGCGCTGCGCGAGCGCGCGCGACTGCTCGCGACCGCGGTCGTTGAGCTGCGTGTCGCGGCGGCCCTGCAAGCGGCCGGCCGCGTTGTCGTCGGTCTCCCCGTGGCGCACGAGCAGAACCTCATTCGAGGGGGCCATGCGGACTCCCCCTGGGGCTCAGGATCCGCCGCGCGATCGACCGGGCATCCGTGGCACGACGGAGCCCTCGGTTCTATCCCGATCGGCGCTCATTCGATCTGATCGGAGCCGACCGTGACGATGACGTCCGCGCTGGCGGCAGCCAGCGTGTTCGCATCGGCGGCCTGCACGGAGCCGCTGTCGATTCCGATGATCTTCGCCACCGCCAGCGCGGCCCGCTCGTTGCCGCCGGTGTAGGAGACGATCGTCGTCGGGACGCTCTGATCGGCGTTGTTGCCGACGCTGCCCAGCCGGAAGCCGGCCTTCTCGATCTCGTCGCCGACGTTGCGCGCCAGCCCGGTCTGCGTCGTGCCGTTCAGCACGGCGACGTCGGTCGCGCGGCGCTCGGCGCTCGTCAGCTCCGATGACGGGGACGAGGACGGCGAGGACGGCGAGCCGCCGCCCGGCTCGCTCAGCGAGCCCGCCGGCGCGGCGGGATCCTCGGTCGACGGCGTGTTGCCGAAGTTGTTCTCGGGGGGCGGGCTCTCGCTGCTGCCCGTGGGGGTGTGGGGGGGCGGGGCCGGGGGGGGGTTCGTCGGGTCGGGGGCGGCGTGGTTGGTGGCGTGGCGGGCGGCGGGGTGGGCGGGGGCGGGGGGGTGGGGGGGGGGTGGGTGTGCGGGGGGGGGGTGGGGGTCGGGGTCGGGTTGGTGCCCGGGAGCGCGACCCGCAGTGAGTATGCCCCGGTGCTGCCGGCGACGTCGTTAGCGCCGGTGTTGGCGTTGTAGGACGCGTTCGGCGAGCCGGAGACGCCCACGTAGTAGGTCCCGGCGGCGCTGAACGTGTACTCGATGTACGAATCCTTCCCCAGCGTCTCGCCCGGGGCGGCGCGGTTGTCGTTGCTGGTGATGCGCGACCCGGCCGAGTTGAACACCCGCACGAACGAGTCGAGCGACGAGCCGCTGGCGCGGTCGACGTCAAACACCAGCTTCTGGCCCGCGGCGGCCGTGAACTTGAACAGGTCGACGTCGGTCGGACTGCTGATCGAGTCGCTGACCGTGCCGCCGATCGAGATCGGCATCGCCTCGGAAGTCTGATCGTCGGGGTCGCCGGTGGGCGTGGGCGTGGGGGTGGGCGTCGGCGTGGGGGTTGGTGTCGGCGTCGGGGCCGTGCCCGGGAGCGCGACCCGCAGCGAGTACGCCCCGGTGCTGCCGGCGACGTCGTTAGCGCCGGTGTTGGCGTTGTAGGACGCGTTGGGGGAGCCGGAGACGCCGACGTAATACGTGCCGGCGGTGGTGAAGGTGTACTCGATGTACGAATCCTTCCCCAGCGTCTCGCCCGGGGCGGCGCGGTTGTCGTTGCTGGTGATCCGCGAGCCGGCGGAGTTGAACACCCGCAGGAACGAGTCGAGCGACGAGCCGCTGG
>JAHWJE010000028.1 GCA_019348575.1 Actinomycetota bacterium
AGACGTCGTTGCGCATGAAGACCGCCCGCGGCGCCACCGCCCGCCCGCCGATCGTCAGCACGTCCGCCTGCACATCCCAGTCGAGGCGCGGGTTGGACGCGGCGCCGGTGAGCGCCAGGCACACCTCCACCTCGCGCGCCTCCGCGGCGCGGACGAGGGTCTCCACGTTGGGGTCGGCGTCGCCCCCCGCGATCAGGATCAAGGCAGAGTCCGGTCCGGTGTGGGCCGCCGGGCGGGCGGCGCAAAAGGAGTGAGGGCGCAGGATCGCTCCCGCGCCCTCGTCATGCTCGTGGCGCGCCAGCGGTCAGAAGCTGCCGAACGCTTCCGACGAGGTGTCCGGGTACGGGTAATCGTCCTCTTCACCGAGGGCGACCCGCTCGTGCTCGACTCCGGCGCGCGCCTCGCCCCCGTCGAGGTCGCCTACGAGACGTACGGCGCGCCGGACGCGGCCGCCTCGAACGTCGTCGTCGTGCACCGCCGCGACGAGTTTCGCGCGTCGAAGATCATGCTCGAGCGCGCCCGCGGGATCGAGAACATCGAGTGGCTGACGCCGTACGCGGTCGACGAGTTCTCCGCGGGCGAGAACGGCGGCCTCGAGGTTGCCCGGCTGCGCAACACCGAGAACGGCGAGGAGCGCGAGGTCGAGATCGCCGGCGCGTTCATCGCGATCGGCCACGAGCCGCAGTCGCAGCTCGTCGAGGGGCAGCTCGAGCTCGACGACGAGGGCTACGTGATCACGGAGGGGCGCTCGACGCGCACGGGCAAGCCCGGCGTCTTCGCCGCCGGCGACGTCGTCGACCACACGTACCGGCAGGCGGTCACGGCGGCCGGGTCGGGAACGCAGGCCGCGCTCGACGCCGAGTGGTACCTGCGCGACACCCCTGGGATTCCGGTTCCCGAGGGGATGCCGGCCGGCGACCCCGCCGAGGCGCAGTGGGCGCCGCTGCGCGAGCCCTGACCCGCAGATCCTCGGCCCGCGCCGGTGCGGGACCTGCCGTCCGGGTCGGCACGCGCTTCATGTCCGTCTGCTGCGCGCCGCCGAGCGCGGGTGGACGCTGCGGCTCGACCGCCGATACCCTGTCGTCGTCGTGGGCCGACCGAGCCCAGCCAGGCCAGCTCCCCAGGGCACGTGACGCAGCGCGCAGCAGCCGCCACAGGTAACACGGTGCCCGACGGCCTTCTCGAGCGGGAGGCGGAGTTGCGTGCGGTGGACGAGCTGCTGGATGCGGCGCGCGCGGCGACGGGCCGGCTGCTGCTCGTCGAGGGCCACGCGGGGATCGGCAAGTCGGTGCTGCTCGATGCCGCCGTCGCGCGTGCCCGCGCCGGAGCGATGACGGTCATGCGCGCGCGCGGATCGCCGCTCGAGAGCGACTTCTCGTTCGGCGTCGCGCTGCAGCTCTTCGAGCCGCTGCTGGCAGGCGCCGACGACGAGACCCGCGATCGCCTGCTGGCCGGGGCGGCTGCGCTCGCCGGCCCGCTGCTCGAGCGTCCGACGAGCTGGGGCGCAGACGAGGCCGAGGAACGCTCCTACCCCGTCATGCACGGCCTGTTCTGGCTGCTGGCCAATCTCGCCGAGACCGGTCCCGTGCTGATCGCGATCGACGACGCCCACTGGGCCGATCGCGCGTCGCTGCGCCTCGTGCTCTACCTCCTGCAGCGGCTCGACGCGATGGCGGTGTCGATCGTCGTCGCCCGCCGGCTCGGCGAGCCCGGCGCGCCGGACGACCTGCTGGGCCAGATCGCCGGCCACGACTCCAGTCGCCGCGTCCGCCCGGCGGCCCTGTCGCGCGAGGGCGGGCGCCGGCTCGTCGTAAGCGCGCTGCCGGGCGCCGACGAGGGCTTCGCCGACGCCTGCTGGCGGATGACCGAGGGCAACGTCTTCCTGCTCGGCGAGCTCGTCGCCAGCGTCCAGGCGCAGGGCTGGGAGCCGACGGCGCACAACGCCGCACGGATCGGAACGCTCGCGCCCGAAGCCGTGCTGCGCGCCGTCGCGGTGCGGCTGATGCGCCTATCCGACGACGCCGCGGGCGTCGCGCGCGCGGTCGCCGTCCTCGGCGACGACGCCCAGCTGCGCCGCGTCGCGGCGCTGACGGGCCGCGACCCCGGCCGCGTCGCGGCGGCCGCCGACGCGCTGGCGGCCTCGGAGATCCTGCGCCCGCGCGACAGCGCTGCGCTGCGCTTCGCGCACCCGCTGCTGGCCTCCGCAGTGTATGCCGACGTCGCCACCGGCGAGCGCGCGGCACTGCACCGGCGCGCGGCCGAGATCCTGCGCGACGAGCACGTCGCGCCCGAGCGCGTCGCCGCGCACCTGCTGCCGAGCACCGGGACCGGCGAAGCCTGGATCGTCGACGTGCTCAGCGAGGCGGCGCGCCGCGCGCTCGCACTCGGCGCCCCGGAGTCGGCGGCGAGCTACCTGCACCGTGCGCTCGAGGAGCCGCCCGGCCCGGGCGCGCGCGGCGCGCTGCTGCGACAGCTCGGCGTCAGCGAGGCCGCGACCGGGCTGCCCGGCGCGATCGCGCGCCTCGAGCAGGCACTCGCCGCCGCGCACGACGAGGCCGACCGCGCGCAGACCCTGCTCGCACTGGGCCGCGCGCTCGCCGCCGTCGGTCGACGCGAGCAGGCGCTGCGAGCGCTCGACGAGGCCGCCGGCGGCGTGGCGGAGCCGCACGTCGCAGCGCAGGCGCGCGCCGAGGCCGGCGCCCTTGGCGTGCTCGACCCGGCCCGCCGTGCTGCGCTGCTACGCCAGCGCGGCGAGCCGGCCGAACGACGCTTTTCCGGGGCGGCGAGGCCGGAGCAGCGGGCGCTGCTGGCGACGCGCTGCCTGCACGAGGCGATGCGCGGCTCGCCGCGCGACGAGGTCGTCGCACTCGCCCGGCGCGCGCTGAGCGACGAGAACGCATTCTGGGACGACAGCGCCGGCGCAAGCGTGGTCTTCGCGGTCAGCGCGGCGCTTCGCTCGGCCGACGAGCTGGCCTGGAACGACCGCGTGCTGACGGCGGCGATCAGCCGGGCGCGGGCACAGGGCTCGATGATGGCCCTGGCGACCGCGAGCCTGTGCCGGGGCGCCTCGCGCTGGTCGCAGGGGCGCCTCGCCGAGGCGCTGGCCGACGCAGAGCAGGCGGTCGGCGCCGAGCGCTACGGCTGGCGCCAGTTCCTGGCCGGCGCGTACGGCCTCGTCGTCGGCCTGCTGCTCGACCGCGGCGAGCTCGAGGCCGCCGCGGCGTTCGCCGCGCGGCATGAACCGTCGGCCGACGCCGGCTGGGCGACGCTCGCGCCATGGCACGAGGCGCTCGGCCGCCTGGCGCTCGCCGAGCGCCGCGAGAGCGACGCGCTCGCGGACTTCGAGCGCTGGCGCAGCGTCGTCGCGGGCATCGACAGCCCGGCCTGCTTCGCGGCCTGGCGATCGGCCTCGGCCTACGCGCTCGTGGGCCTCGGGCGCCTCGACGAGGCGCTTGCGCTGGCGGTCGAGGAGCTCGAGCTGGCGCGCTCCTACGGTGCGCCGCGCGCGATCTGCGTCGCCCTGCGCGCGGTCGCGCACGCCGAGGCGCATGGCGAGCTCGAGCGCCCGATCGCGCGCCTGGAGGAGGCGGTCGCGACGATCGCCTCCTCCGAGGCGCGCCTGGAGCGCTGCCGCGCGCAGCTCGACCTCGGCACGATGCTGCGTCGCGCCGGCCGGCGCTCGCAGGCCGGCCGCGCACTCGGCGCGGCGCTCGAGCTGGCGCGCGCCTGCGGCGCGCGGCTCGTCGAGGAGCGCGCGCTGGAGGAGCTCGACGTCGCCGGAACGCGCGTGCGCAGCGCCGCCCGCCGCGGCGCCGATGCGCTCAGCCCGAGCGAGCGGCGCGTGGTGACGCTGGCGATCGAGGGGCTGAGCAACCGGCAGATCGCCGAGGCGCTGTTCGTCACCCGAAAGGCCGTCGAGTGGCATCTCGGCAACGCCTACCGCAAGCTCGACGTGCGCTCGCGCCGCGAGCTGCCGGCAGCGCTCGGCGCGCCGGGCCGGGAGGCGTAGGCGGGTGTGCGCGGCGGCGACTAGCGCACGCCGGCCGACGGGCCGCAGGCCGCGACGTCGTCGACGAGGTCCCGGCCGCGCTCGGCCGACCAGCGGTCGGCGTCGACGAGCTGCTGGACGAGATCCTCGACGGCGGCGAGCTCGTCGTAGCCGTCACCTTCGAACAGCAGGGCGTCCGCGGCGGTGCGGATCGTCTGCTGCTCGTCGGCGCTCAGCTCGGCGCGACCCGTCTGTGCGAGCGACTTGACGACGCGGCCGTAGGCCGCTGAACGCAGGTTGTCCACGACTTCAGGCTAGCGAGCCTGCAGCGCGTCCTGCCCGACGGCCAGCGCGAGGACGAGCCGACGGTCGATCGTGCGCTGGCTGTCGGCGCTCATGTCGATCGTGTAGATGTCTCGCAGCTTGCCGAGCTGGCGGGTGTTCTCGCCGAGGATCTCGTCGCCGCGCTTGAAGACGAAGTGGTACGGAATCGGCAGCCAGTTGGCGACGTTCTCGACGTACGGGATGAACCCGACCGCGCGCCGCAGCAGCGCGACCCCGAGGTTCTTCTCCGTCGAGATGCAGAGCTCCTCGCCGTCGGCGTCGCTGATCCGGAACGTCGAGCGCAGCAGGCTTGCGCCGAAGACCTTCGAGATCTCGCCGATCTTCGTCCCCGTCTCGTCGGTGACGTCGTATGTCGCGCGGGGGTCGAAGCGCTGGCGCGCCTTGATGCGCAGCAGCTCCGTCGTCTTGGCCTCGTCGAGGTAGAAGCGGATGTCCTCCTTGAACTTGAAGCGCTTCTGCTCGACGAAGCAGATCGGCTCGCCGGGCCCGTCGCCGTCCGGCAGGAAGAACTCGTACTGGTTGATGACGAGCTTGATCTTCTGGCGCAGGACGAAGACGTCGTGCTGGTTGGGGTCGACGGTCATGGCCAGAGGCTACGGGACGACCCGCGCAGATCGCCGCCCGGCGGGGACCGTCACTGCCCCTCGATCGACAGCAGCAGCCGCTTGCGTTCCAGCCCGCCGGTGTAGCCGCCCAGCCCGCCGCTGCTGGCGAGCACGCGGTGGCACGGCACGACGATCGGCATCGGGTTCGAGCCGAGCGCCCCGCCCGCAGCGCGAAACGCCTTCGGCGAGCCGGCGGCGATCGCGATCTGCCTGTACGTGCTCGTCGCGCCGAACGGGATCCGCGCGCACTCCTGCAGCACGCGGCGGCGAAAGCCCGAGCCGGTCAGGGCCCAGTCCAGCGTGACGTCGAAGTCGCGGCGGCTGCCGCCGAAGTACTCGTCGAGCTGGCGGCGGACGACGTCCAGCCGTGCGGGCGCCTCGACGATCGCCGGCGAGATCCTCAGCGCGACGTCGTCCAGCACGCTCTCCAGCCCGCCGTTCTCGAGCTCGTAGGCGATCCGCGCGAGGCCGCGCGCGGTGGCGACGGCGACGAGCTGCCCGACAGGGCTTGCGACGCGCGCGTAGGCGACCTCGGCGATGCCCTCGTCGGCGGCGCGGGCGGCGGTGCGCGCGGCGAGCGCGGCGGCTTCGCCGGGACGCAGGTCAGGCGGTGGCAGGGACATCTCCGAGCTCCTTTCGCAGGGTCTTCAGGCCGTCGGCGGCGGCGCGCCGCGCGGCCTGCTCGCTGCACCCGAGCGCGTGCGCGATCTCGGCGTGCGTCAGGTCGGCCGCGTATCGCAGGGTGAGCACCTCGCGCTGGCGGGCGGGGAGCGCGCGCACCCGTTCCCAGTGCTCGGCCCCGGCGCTCTCGCCGGCCGCGGTTGTCGGAGCTGGGCCGAGGATCTCCGCGACCGGGAGCGGATCGCGCCCGCGCGCGCGGTGCACGTCGAGCGCCTTGCGGTGGGCGATCGTCAGCACCCACGCGCGCAGGTTGCTGTCGGGCAGCAGCCGCGGGTAGGCGCGCAGCGCCGCGAGGAACGTCTCCTGAAACGCGTCGTCGGCGTCGTGGCGCCCGACCGACGCGATCAGAAAGCGCAGCACGACCTCGCGATGGGCGTCGAGGAAGCGCTGGAAGGGAGGCAGGCCGGCGGCGGTCACGGAAGTCAAAACGCGCGCCGCCGCAGGTTCGTGAGGTCCGCTGCGCCTATCCGGAGACGAGCGCGTCGATCGGACCGAGATCACCGCCGGCATCGTGCTGTCGCCGCGCCCGATCCCCTCGCGGATGAGCGCATCGGTACGTCGAGGTCATCGCCCGGCGGACGCTAGCGTGCGCACGATGCGCGTGCTCCTCGTCGGCGGCGGCTGCCGCGGCCTGCGCCTCGCGGCGGACCTCGTCGCCGGCGGGCATGCGGTGCGGGCGGTCACGCGTACTGAGGCAGGTCGCGAGCGGATCGAGCAGGCCGGCGGCGAGTGCTGGATCGGCGACCCGAACGTCGTCGGGACGCTGCGCTACGCGCTGGAGAACGTCACGATCCTCGTCTGGGCGCTCGGCACCGCCGCCGGAACCGCCGACGAGGTCGCGGCGCTGCACGGGCCGCGGCTGCAGATGATGCTCTCCAAGACGATCGACACGACCGTGCGCGGGATCGTCTACGAGGCGGCGGGCACGGTCGACGCCGCGACGCTCGCCGCCGGCGCGGCCGAGCTGCGGCGTGCCTGCGAGCTCAACGAGATCCCCTTCGCGATCCTCGAGGCCGACGCGTCGCAGCCAGACGCATGGGCGGCGGCCGCGCGCGCGGCGGTCGACGGGCTGCTCGGACCCTGAGCCGCCGTGGCGCGACCCTAACTGCGCCGCGGCAGCGGGCCCGCCATGCGCTCCCATGACGCGCGGCGGCGCAACGAGCTGAGCGTCGTGGGGCACAGCGGGTTGCCCTCCCGGTAGGCCAGCTCGACGCCCGCGCGCAGGTCCTGCGTCCAGCCCCACTTCGGCAGCGCCTGCAGCGCCCGCGCCGCCGGCGTGCAGTGCTGGCAGACGACCACGACGCCCGTCCGCGGCGCCGACGCGGCGAGCGCGGCGACGACGTTGCCCGCCGCGGCTTCGCAGGCGGTGGCGTCGAGCAGGACGACGTCGGCACGCTCCTGTGCCAGCAGGCAGGCGATGTCCTCGGGCTCGTCCAGTGAGGCGACGGCGTACGCGACGGGGCCCAGCTCGGACAGGACCGTCCATGCGCGGTCGCGGTAGGCGAGGTCGGGGCTGATGACGAGCGTCCGGATCGGCCGCAACCGGATGACCGGCGCCAGCGCGGGCGTGGCGCCCGAGCCGGGCTGCGGCTCCGCGTCGGACGGGCTCTTGGACTGCATGCCGGCAGTGTTGCGCGCGCTGCGGTCGGTGTCGCCGGACGAAGGTCGAGGTCGGCGGCGGGAACGCCCGCCGCCGCCGCTCAGCGCAGCGGGACGAAGCGCACCGCGTCGAGCACGGTGCGCTCGAGTCCCTGCGGGGTGCGGCGCACCAGCACGAGGTGCTCCTTCTCGCCGCTGGCGACCGGCGCGATCAGCCGGCCGCCGACGGCGAGCTGCTGCAGGAGCGCTGCGGGCAGCTCCTCGCTGGCCGTCGCCGCGACGTTGATCGCCTGGAAGGGCGCGTGCTCGGGCAGCCCGGCGGCGCCGTCGCCCGCGACGATCGTGACGTTGTCGATCCCCGCCAGCTCGAGCGAGCGCGCCGCCTGCGCCGCGAGCTCCTCGTCGAGCTCGACGCCGTACACGTGCCGGCACAGCCGCGACAGCAGCGCGGCGTGGTAGCCCGACCCGCTGCCGACGTCGAGCACGACGTCGTCGGCGGACAGCTCGAGCAGCTCGACCATGCGCGCGACGAGCGTCGGTTGCGAGATCGTCTGCCCACCCCCGATCGGCAGCGGCCGGTCGGCGTACGCGAAGCGCTCCAGCACGGGCGCGATGAACAGCTCGCGCGGGACCTGCGCGACCGCGTCGAGCACGCGCTCGTCGCTGATGCGGGTGCGCAGGCTCGCCAGCAGCTGGTCGCGCCCCATCGCTTCGTCCGCCTACGGACGCGCTCCGTCGAGGACGGGACCGACGCGGTCCAGCAGGTCGCCGACGATGCGCGCCGTCGCGCCCCAGATCACGGCCTGCGCGCTGATGTCGTAGACGTCGCTGCGAAACGGGATCCCGCGGTGCAGCAGCCGGCGGCGGGTGCGCGCCGCGCGCAGATCGCGGAGTCGCAGCTCGAGCACCTCCTCGACCTCCCACGCCGACAGCGTCCAGGCGCAGCCGGGCTCGATCAGCCCGACGAACGGATAGACGCCGTAGTTCGTCGCCACCGTCGGCGTCGGCGGCAGCGCTCCGAGGATGACGGCAGCGTCGCGCGGCAGGCCGATCTCCTCCTCGCTCTCGCGCAGGGCGGTGTCGAGCAGGCTCGCGTCGGCGGGGTCGCAGCGGCCGCCGGGAAAGGAGATCTCGCCGGGGTGGCTGCGCAGGTCGTGGCGGCGGCGCGTGAAGACGGCGTGCAGGTCGCCGTCGTCGACGTAGAGCGCCACGAGCACAGCGGCCCTCGTGCGGCCGTGGACCTCTGCGGCGGCCGCGTCGGCGGGGTCCAGCAGGACCGCGCGCAGCGCGTCAGGCAGCGAGCTGGATGCGCTCGACACGCTCGTCGAACATGACCTCACCGTCGAGCGTGCGGTGCACGGGGCACTTCGTCGCGATGACCTTCAGGCGCTGGACCTGCTCGTCGGTCAGGCTGGACGGCAGGCGCAACGTCAGCGTGAACTTCGTCGGGCAGCCGCGCTCGGCGGGCGTGAACTCGCACTCGACCTCGACGTCGCGCAGGTCCCAGCCCTTGCGCGCGGCGTACATCTCCATCGTCACCGCGGTGCAGGACGCGAGGCTCGCCGCCAGCAGCTCCTGCGGCGAGGGTCCGGCGTCCTCGCCGCCGCTCTCGATCGGCTCGTCGGCGCTCAGCCGATGCTGGCGGACCTTGACGAGGTGCCGGTACCCGTCGACGCGGTGCGCTGATGCATGCATGAACCGGATGCTACTCCCGGTTGGCGAGCGGATTGAAGAGCAGCCCGGTCGGGACCTTCGGGAAGAAGTAGGTCGACTTCGGCGGCATGTTCACGCCCGCCGCCGCGATCTGCTGGATCTGCGTCACGGGGATGCCGCGTAAGAAGAAGCCGGCGTCGTAGGCGCCCGACTCGACGAGCTCGCGCGCCTCCTCGAAGGAGCGCGCGTAGCCGAGCCCGTTGAGGTGCGAGATGTCGTCCTCGCTCAGCCCGAGCGGTCCCTTCAGCACGAGCGCCTCGAGCACCGCCGTATCGAGCCGCCGATAGGGCTCGGGCATGTCGGGCAGGGCCTCGTCGGCGAGCCGCTGGTCCTTCAGCGTCAACCGGAACGCGCGCTTGAAGTGGCTGTCCATGTAGCCCATCTGGATCGTCCCGTCGCCCTCGCCGGGCGGGACGAGGTCGTCGACCGCGATCTCCTCGATGTCGAAGCAGGCCCTCAGGGTGGCGGCCAGCGCCTCGGGCTTGTCGGTCCCCTGCAGGCCGTCGACGAGGCGGTGGGTGGGGAACACCGTGAGGCCCTCGTCCTGGAGCGCGACGAGGCACATGAGCACGTAGCGGTGTGGGCCCTCGCCGCCGATCTCCTCCGCGTAGACG
>JAHWJE010000290.1 GCA_019348575.1 Actinomycetota bacterium
GGGCTGCACGCACAAGTCCTGGGCTGGGCGCGGAGGTGCACTGCACGTGCAGCGGCGCACTTCGTCACGAAGCCCGGCGCGCGCTCCAGGCCGCGTGGCGACGGGCAGTGAAGTCCCGCCAACGGGTCGCCGCGCCCGCCGCGGCTGCGACGATCCGAGCCGTGACGACGACCTCAGAAGCGCGCGAGCAGTGGTCGCCGGCGGGCGTCTACGCGACACGCGTCGCGATCGGCGCGACCGTCTCGGGCTTCGTCGGGCTCGTCGCCGCCTCGCTGCCCGGCGGCTCGCACGTGATCGTGCCCGAGGAGGAGTTCACCTCGACGCTGTTTTCCGTTTTCTCGTCCAGCACGAGGAGCGCGACGTCGCCGTGACGACGGTGCCGGCGGCGCGCATCGCCGACGCGATCGACGCGAGCACCGACGTCGTCGCGTTCAGCGCCGTGCAGATGAGCACCGCGAGGTCGCCGACCTCGACGCGATCGTCGCGTCGGCGCGCCACCACGGCGCGCAGGTGGGTGGGCGCGCAACCGGCGCTCGAGCTGCTCAACCGGATCGGCGTCCGCGCCGTACACGTCCACGATGTCGCCCTCGCCAACCGCTTCCGCGCCGGCCTCGGCATGGAGCCGTCGAACTCGGCGATCGTGTCCGTGCCCGACGCAGGCGCGGCCGCGCGCCTGCAGCGCGCCGGCATCGTCGCGGCGCTGCGCGCCGGCCGGATGCGCGCCTCGTGGCACCTCTACAACACCGAGCAGGACGTCGACGCGGCGCTCGACGCGCTCGCGCCGTAGCGCCCGCAGCAGAACGTCTTTCCGCCAGGATGGCGGCGCATGATTCCGCCGCAGGTCGGTGGGTACGCTGTCGTTCCGATGGCGACCGCGGCGCATCCAGCCCTCGGCGACGCGCTGCAGCACGCCCGGGAGCGGACGCTGCGTCTCGTCGCGCCGTACTCCGACGAGCAGCTCGACCGCGTCCAGCACCCGTTGATGAGCCCGCTGGCCTGGGACCTCGGCCACATCGCCGCATACGAGGACCTCTGGCTCGTGCATCGCCACGGCGGCGGCGAGCTGCTGCGCGGCGAGCTGGCCGATCTCTACGACGCCTTCGAGACGCCGCGCGCGGTGCGCGGCGACATCCCGTTCCTGCGCGGCCAGGACGTCCTGGACTATCTCGCTGCGGTGCGGGCTCGCGCGCTGGAGGTGCTCGAGAGCGTCGGTCCCGGCGACGGGACGCTCTTCGAGATGGTCGTCCGCCACGAGGCCCAGCACAACGAGACGATGCGCCAGACGCTCTTTCTCGCCAACCTGCCCGGCGGCTACCCGACCGGCGCGCCGCGCGACGCCGGCGCCGCCGAGGGCTGGGTCGACGTTCCCGCCGGCCGCTTCGAGATGGGAGCGCCGGCCGGCGGCTTCGCGTTCGACAACGAGCGCCCGCGCCACCGCGTCGACGTCGACGCCTTCCGGATCGCGCGGCGGCCCGTGACGAACGCCTCGTGGCTTCACTTCTGCGAGGGCGGCGGCTACGAGCGGCGCGAGTGGTGGTCTGACGAGGGCTGGGCGTGGAAGGAGGAGTACGACATCACGCACCCCGAGGGCTGGACGGCGGACGGGCGGCCGCGAGACGACCACGACCGACCCGTTACGCACGTCTCCTGGTTCGAGGCCGACGCCTTCGCCCGAGCGCACGCCGCGCGCCTTCCCACCGAAGCGGAGTGGGAGAAGGCGGCGACCTGGACCCAGGAGCCGATCGCACAGATCGGAGAGGCCTTCGAGTGGACCTCCAGCCACTTCGCCGGCTACCCCGGCTTCACCGCGCGCCCCTACCGCGAGTACTCCGAGGTCTTCTTCGGCGACCGCTACCGTGTGCTGCGCGGATCGTCGTGGGCGACCGAGGCGCGCCTGCGCTCGACGACCTTCAGGAACTGGGATCTCCCCCAACGGCGGCAGATCTTCGCCGGCGTGCGACTGGCAAAGGACGTGACGTGATGGATCCGACCCTCGAGGGCAGCGTCGAGGTCAGCTCGTATCTGGGACCGAACGACGAGCGCACGCTCGCCGACGACGTCCTCGACGGCCTCACCCGCCCGCTCAAGGAGCTGCCGGCCAAGCACCTCTACGACGCCCGCGGCTCGGAGCTGTTCGACGCGATCTGCGAGCTGCCCGAGTACTACCAGACCCGCACGGAGCGGCTGATCCTCGAGACGCACGCCGACGAGATCGTCGAACGCAGCGGCGCGGTCGAGCTCGTCGAGCTCGGGTCGGGCTCGGCCACGAAGACGCGCCTGCTGCTGGACGCGATGTTCGCCGCCGGCACGCTCGTGCGCTACGTGCCCGTCGACGTCAGCGCGACGACCGTCCATGCCGTCGCCGAGCTCCTCGCCCGCGAGTATGCGGGCCTTCAGGTGCACGGCGTCGTCGGTGACTTCGAGCGCCACCTCGGGCATCTGCCGCCCGCGATCGGTCCGCGCCTCGTGGCGTTTCTCGGCGGCACGATCGGCAACTTCCCGCCCGGCAGCCGCCGGCGCCTGCTGCGCTCGCTGGCGAAGCTGCTCGGCTCCGACGGGCACCTCCTGCTGGGCACCGACCTCGTCAAGGACCCGCGCGTGATCGAGTCCGCCTACGACGACAGCGCCGGCGTCACCGCGCAGTTCAATCTCAACATCCTGCACGTGCTCAATCGCGAGCTCGGCGCCGACTTCGACGTCGACGCGTTCGAGCACGTCGCGTTCTTCGACCGCGAGCGGGAGTGGATCGAGATGCGCCTGCGCGCGATCGAGCCCCAGCACGTCCGCGTCGAGGCGCTCGACCTCGACGTCGACTTCGCCGCGCGCGAGGAGATGCGCACCGAGATCAGCGCGAAGTTCACCGTCGAGCGCCTGCGTGGCGATCTCGCCGCCGCCGGCCTCGAGCTCGTCGAGATGTTCACCGACCCCGACGGGCTGTTCGCGGTGTCGCTGGCGCGGGTCGCCTAGTGGTTGTCCCCGTAGATACGTGCCCTGTCCAGGCGGTCGCTGGCGCCGGCTGGCAAGGACGCAGGGAGGAAGGTGTGCCTCTGGCACATCGACGGGCACCACCGGCCGACCGACGCTGGTCGAAGCGAGTGGTTCTCCGGCCGGTGGTCAGGACGCCGCCAGGCGGTGATCAGCGGCCACCTCGCACGGTGCGTATGTGCGGGGGCGACCACTAACTGAGCGCCTCTCGCACGAGCGCCGACACGCGCTTGCCGTCGGCGCGGGCGCCGACGGTCGCCATCGCGGCCTTCATGACCTGGCCCATCTCCATGGGCGACCGGGCTCCCGTCTGCGCGACGGCGG
>JAHWJE010000291.1 GCA_019348575.1 Actinomycetota bacterium
GATGAGCCACGCCTTCATGACCTGGTCGCCTTCCAGGCGGAAGTCGGTGAAGCCGATGTCACCCATGAAGCTCTCGAGGTTGCCGATGAGCCCGATGGAGTGGGCGGCGGACCACAGCAGCATGCCGGCGACGAGCAGGACCAGCCCCAGGCTCAGGGAGAACAGCGCCGACACCTTCAAGACGCTGCCCGGCGCCACCCGGCGCAGCACCACGCCCGTGGTGCGGGCGCTCGACGAGGCCCGCCGCTCCTTGGCGGAACCCGGCGCCTTGCCCGTGGCCCCGTCGCCCCTGCCGCGCCGCGCCGGCGGCCCGTAGCGGCGGGCCCGTTCGACGACGCTGCTGCGGGCCGCGGAGATGACGTTCAGGCCCGCCCTCGTCGGCACAGCTCGAAGTGTACGGGATCGGTTCGCGGCAAGGGTTGACACAGCCCCACGGTGGGTCCCACCGCCGCCCGCCGCGGGGCGAACGATCGGGGCACGTCAATCGCTTCCCCTCGCTCGTGGGCCGAGGTCCCGGGGCGGGCCACGGGAAACGGGTTGCGGGCCCGGTTGGCGTACAGCGCCCGTTGGGCCGCCGGCGAGCGCCAGCCCGACGTGATGGGCACCGGCCCACCCAGGGCCGCTTCGGCTCGACCCAGGGCCGCTTGCATGTCCGGCGTCAGCCCGGCTGCGCCGACGACGCCGCCGGCGCCGGCCCGTCCGACGTCCTCAGCACGACGATCCAGGCCGTTGGCGAGCTCGCCCAGATCGCGCTGACCGTCGGCCGCCAGACGCTGCAGTCGATGATCGACCGGCTGCCGAAGCCGTAGCCGCGGCGCCCGCCGCCCAGCCGGCGAGGCGCGGATAAACGCGGTAACCTGCCGCCCGTCTGCCGAGTCTCCGGACGCCTGCGTCCGAAGAGCGGGGGAACCACTGCGATCCGCAAGGACACCGGATCGCCGGGGCGAATCGGCCTTCTTCCCGGGGCCGTAGCGCTTGGAAAGCGCGAGCCCGTCAGCTCACCCCGTAGGCCGCCACACCACAGATGCCCATGTTCCGACGCGATCGCGCGATATTCGCCGCCGTGCTCTGCACGGCCCTTGCAGCCTCTGCCCCCGCGGCGACGGCTGGGCACCACACGGGCGGCGCCTCGATGCCCGCGGTCATCCCGGCGACGACCGGCGGCGCCGGATACGGCGATCCCGGCAGGCGGTCGCTCGTCGCCAGCCCGGTCGCCCTCATGGGGACGAACGTCGTCGTGCGCGGGACGATGCCCCGCGGCGCCCGCCGCACGCTGCTGCTGCAGCGCCTGGACAGGCGCCGCGGCTGGCGCACCGTCGCGCGCACGCGCGTGCGCACGACGACCCGCTTCGAGGTGCGCTGGCGCGCGGACCGCAGTGGCCGCGTCAGCCTGCGCGCCGTGCTCGCGAGCTACAGACAGCGCACGGCCGCCGCCGATCCTGCGCCGATCGTCAGCGTCAACGTCTATCGCCCGGCGCTGGCGACCTACTACGGCCCCGGCTTCTTCGGCAGGCAGACCGCGTGCGGGCAGACGCTGACGCCCGAGCTGCACGGCGTCGCACACAAGCGCCTGCCCTGCGGCACGCAGGTGGCGATCCTGTACGCCGGGCGCGAGATCGTCGTCCCGGTCGTCGACCGCGGCCCGTTCAACGGCGACTACTCGTGGGATCTCACGCAGGCCACGGCCGACGCGCTCGGCTTCACGGGCTCTGGCGAGATCGGCTATGCCCGCGTCGAGCCGGCGCCCGCGTCGTGAGGCAGCGTCAGCCCTCGACCTGGTAGGTCGGCCTGATCGCCGCGCGCGCGAGGGTGTTGAACGTCAGGTTGAAGCCGACGTAGGCGGGCGAGGCCTCCTTGGGGATGTCGAGCTTCTCCGTCCCGACGGCGAACACCGTGTAGACGTAGCGGTGCACGACGTCGCCGGCGGGAGGCGCAGCGCCGCCATAGCCGAACTCGCCGTAGTCGTTGCGCACCTCGACCGCCCCCTCCGGGAGGCCGTCGGGGCTCGCGCCCGTCGGCAGCTCGGTCACGTCGGCGGGGATGTTGAAGACGACCCAGTGCCAGAAGCCGCTGCCGGTCGGCGCGTCGGGATCGAAGCACGTGACCGCAAAGCTCTTGGTCTCCTCGGGAAACCCGGACCAGCGCAGGTGCGGCGACACGTTCTCGCCACCCACGCTCGGGTGCGCGTGCTTCGCCGGCTGCGGCGCACCGTCCTGCACATCGTCGCTCTCGACGGAGAACGACGGTGCCGCCGGGAGCAGGTCGTGCGGATCGGGTGCTGTTGCTCGTTGGAGTGACATCGCGCGACCATAGCCAATGCGCTCCCGCGCCGGGAGGCGCCGCTGGCTACCGTTGCCGAGATGCCATTCATCGCCTCGGGGATCGCCGCCGTCGCCGCACTCGCGCTGGCGTGGTTCGCGGGGATCCGGCGCGTGCTGCACCGCGAGCACGTCGCGCGCGCGGTCCTCGTCAGCCCCGAGGACCACACGACGATGGACGAGCAGGGCGCCGTGCGCTCGGTCCAGGCGGCCGACCTGACGCTGCCCGTCAGGGCGCTCGACGAGATCTGGTCGCCGATGCACCTCGAGCGCCTCGCGCGCACGTACTGGCGCTTTCTGTCGCGCTGCACGCTCGGGCTGGTGCGCGTGCAGTACGAGGAGGACGAGCGCTCCATCGTCCTGCTGACGCGACCGTTCGTGCTGCTGCGCTTCCACGCGCCGGAGTACTGGATGGACGCCACGCGCGGGATCGTGCGCTGGCGCATCGCACGCGGGCTGCTCGTGTCGCGCGCGGGACACGACGGCGACGGCTACCTGCAGATCGAGATCACGCGCTGCGCGCAGGTCGACCGCGAGACGGCGCGCGCACACGTCGAGGTCGAGGTGGCGAACTTCTATCCCGCGCTCGCGAGCGCCGTCGCGCGCTGGTTCTACTCGGCGACGCAGTCGCAGATCCACGTGATCATGACGCACGGCTTCCTGCGCTCGCTGGCCAAGCTCGAGCTCGCGGAGTCCGTCGTCGGCCGCTACGCCACTCCGGCCGACGTCGACGCGGTGCCCGACCCGTCGGCGCGCGAGCCGAGCAGAGGCTGAGCGCGGCCGTTCGTCTCGGCCGCGTGCGTCGTCGCAACCCGTGCGGCAGGCGGTCCGATGTATGAGACCGGCATCGCCTGCCGCGCAGCTAGATGGCTGATTCCACGACCGGCACCGCCATCTGCACGCGTCTCGCGCCGCAGGATCGCCACATGTCGAAGGCGGCCGTGCCGCTGGCACTGTCCACCTTCGACCTGCGGCGCCCTGCATCCGCG
>JAHWJE010000292.1 GCA_019348575.1 Actinomycetota bacterium
AGATGATCCCGGTCACCGACGGGCGCTACCTGGCGTCTGTGGCGTACTACCAGGGCGGGACGTCGATCGTCGACTTCACAGATCCGGCCAATCCGCGCGAGATTGCCTACACCGATGCCGCGAACTCCGACACCTGGTCGGCGTACTGGTACAACGGATTCGTCTTCGCCAACGGCGGCCTGCACCGTCGCGGCGAGAATCCCGGGTTCGAGGTCTACCGCATCTCCGATGAGGACGGAACGACGCTGCGCACGCGCAGATGGCATCACCTCAACCCGCAGACGCAGGAGGGCTTCCAGGAGACCGGCCGCTAGTCAACCGTCAGCCGGTCGGCGCTTCGGCGGCGAGGCTCAGGCCGGCCCGACCAGATCCCACTCGGGCTCGTCGCCGGGCGGGGGGTCGTAGACGCAGAACGTGCCGGTCTTGATCGCCGCGCTCAGCCGCCGGCCGAGCACAGCGTCGTGCTCGGACACGCGCTTGAGCGCGGCGCGGATCGCCCGCGTGACGTTCACCCGTGCACGCTCCGCGTCCGAGCCGGTCCTGCGGTCGCGACCGTGCAGGCCGACGGCGCTCGCGAGCTCGCGCGCGACGAAGGCGAGCTCGTCGCGCGCACGAGCGGCGCGCGCGGGATCATTGAAGGCGATCGCCTCGTCGATCTCCTCCTGCAGCTCGGCGATGCGCGCGCGGTAGGCCGCCTTCGCCCTGCTGTCGAGCACGGGCCCGGCGTCGCTCTCGCCGCGCGCACGGACCTCGATCCCCGTGCCGGCCGCGAGCGCCGCCGCGGCCGCGCCCGCGCCCGCGCCGCGGCCCTCGGGCGGCGTGTCGCCGACGAGATCGAACGCATGAAACTCGACGTGCGGCGCGGCGAGCAGCCGCGCGATGTGCGCGAGCCCCTTCGCGGCGCGCAGCTGGATCTGGTTGCCGGGCGGCCCGATCGTCCAGATGTCGCCGCGGCGGTAGAACGCCGACGGGCCGAGACGCGACGCGGCGGCGCCCGCGAGCAGCACCGGCGTCGCCGCCACGACGCCAGGCTCGCGCGCGGCCGGCGCGCCCCGGTCGCCCTCGGCGGGCGCCGCTCGCGAGCCTGACCGCTCGCACACCTCGTCGAGCTCGAGGCCGATCGCGGCGACCATCGGCTCTGCTCCCCAGCAGCGCGCCAGCCGGAGCGCGTGCTCGAGGTGCCCGACCGCCTCGGCGGTGCGCCCGGCGGTCGCCGCCGCGATGCCCGCGAAGCGCGAGACCGGGCCCAGGCAGATCGCCCCGCGGCCGGCCATCGCGGCGCGCTCGGTGTAGGGCGCGAGCAGCTCGCCGAGCTGGGCGGTGCGGCGCGCGTCGCCGATCCGCGCGCCGGTGCGCACGAGCAGCGCGACCGTCGACAGCCAGTCGCCGTCGCGCGGCACCTCGGCCAGGCCGCCCGCCGTCAGCGCCTCGAACGCGCGCCGCGCGTCCTCGGTGCGGCCGAGCATCGCCAGCGCGAAGGCCGCCGCCGCCCGCCATACAGGCGCGGCCGGATAGCGGCGCCCGAACTCCTCCAGCGACTGCTCGACCTCTGCCAGGCGCCCCTGCTCGGCGCGCAGCGCGAACAGCTGGGCAGCGTAGAGCTGGGCTGCGTTCTGGGGCTGCGTCCCGCGGCCGACCGCGCATGCCTCGCCGGCGAGGCGCTCCGCGTCGGCCAGGCGCCCCTCCAGCAGCGCGCGCGTGGCCTGAAAGAGCGGCACGTACCAGAGGTGCAGCGGGTCGCGCAGCTCCTCGGCGAGGCGCGCGTGGACGGCGAGCGCCATGTCGGCACCGACCCAGTCGCCGAGCTCCATCAGCGACAAGATCCGCCAGACGTGCCCGCGCAGGATCAGCTCGCGGTCGCGCACGTCCTCCCCCAGCGCGACGACGTCGGAGGCGATCTGCAGGCGCTGGACGCAGTTCTCCGGCCCCCAGAGCGTGAGAAACCGCGCGCTCAGCGTCGACGCGAGCGTCGCACGGTCACCGATCCGCCGCGCCATCGCAACGCCCTGCTCGCCGAGCGTCACGCGCTCCTCGCTGCGATCGGAGTAGTACAGCTCGGTCGCCAGGCGGCCGAGCACGCGCGCGAGCAGTGGCCCGTCCTGCTCGCCCAGCGCCTCGCGCGCCTCGGTCAGCAGCGCGACGAGCCTGTCGTCGACGCGGCCGAACTCGAAGCCGCCCATGCCCGCGCCGTAGCCGAGCGCGGCCTTCGCCAGGCGCTCGGGCTCGCCGAGCGAGCGCGCGAGCGCGGCCGCGCGCAGGAACGTCGAGCGCGCTGCGCGCGAGTCGCCCGCGCGCGACTGCGCGGTCGCGAGCGCGAGCAGCAGCTCGCAGCGGCGCGCGAGGTCGGCGCGCTCCTGGAGCCCGGAGGCCTGCAGCGCGCGCTCGAAATGCTCCGCGGCCTCTTCGTAGGCGAAGAGCTTCATCGCCCGCTGGCCCGCGCGCACGGAGTACTCGAGCGCCTTCGCGAGCTCGCCCGCGGGGCCGGCGACGAAGAAGTGATGCGCGAGCTCGGCGATCCGCGGCTCCGGGTCTGCCGCGTAGAGCTCCTCCAGCACGCGGGCGACCTCGCGGTGAAGCCGGGCGCGGCGCTGGGGCCCGAGGTCGTCGTAGAGCGTCTCGCGGATGAGGCCGTGCGAGAACGCGTACGCGCCCAGCATCGACGGCCGCTCGGCGATCACGCCGCTGTCGACCGCCTCGCCCAGCGCCTCGTCGAGCTCGGCGGGCTCGGCGCCGCTGACGCACTGCAGCGTGTCGACGCGGAACTCGCGCCCGATCACCGCGGCCGTGCAGAGCAGCTGGAGCGTGCGGTCGGGCAGCGGCTCGAGGCGGTGGCGGATCGTCTCGCGCACGCCGTCGGGGATCCGCGCGTGCGCGACGTGCGCGGCGTCGTCGAGCCGGCCCTCGGCGCACAGCAGCCGCACCACCTCGTCGACGAAGAAGGGGTTTCCCTCCGTCGCCTGATGGATCGCGCGCACGACGCGGTCGCTCGGGCGACGGCCCACGACGCGCTCGACGACCTCGGCGACGTCGTGCTCGCGCAGCCCGCGCAGCGGCAGGCGCTGTCCGTGGCGGATGATGTCGCCGAGCGTGGCGGCGAGCTGGGGGTGAAGGCGCGCCTCGGCCTCGCGGTACGTGCCGATGACAAGGATCGGCGAGTCGCGCACGTGCACGGCGAGGAAGCCCAGCAGCAGCAGCGACGGATGGTCGGCACCGTGCAGGTCGTCGAGGATGAGCACGATCGGGCCCTGCGCGGCGGCCGCGCGCAGCAGCGACGTGATCGCGTCGAAGAGCTGAAAGCG
>JAHWJE010000293.1 GCA_019348575.1 Actinomycetota bacterium
ATCTCCACCTCAAGGTCGGCGCTCCCGCTCTGGCCCGTGTCGATGGCCTGCTGGGCCCGCTGGCCCCCGACACGCCCGTCCTCGAAACGGCCGACACCGAGGCCGCGGTCCACGCGCTGCTGCACGATGAGGTCCGCCGCCAGGAGCTGGCCACCGACGGCGAGGTCGACTTCGCCTTCGCGATGCCCGGCGTGGCGCGCTTCCGCGTCAACGCGTTCCGCCAGCGTGGCTCCCTGTCGCTGGTCTGCCGGGCGATCCCCGTCACCATCAAGAGCATCGACGAGCTCGCGCTGCCGCCGGTCATCCGCACGCTGGCCGAGGAGGAGCGCGGGATCGTGCTGCTCACCGGCACCACCGGCTCTGGCAAGTCGACCACGCTCGCGGCCATGATCGACCACATGAACGAGACGACCGCCCGCCACATCGTGACCATCGAGGACCCCATCGAGTTCCTTCACAACGACAAGCGCTCGGTCATCAACCAGCGTGAGGTGGGTGAGGACACGATCTCCTTCAAGCGCGCGCTGCGCCGGGTCTTGCGCCAGGACCCCGACGTGATCCTCATCGGCGAGATGCGCGACGAGGAGACCGTCCACACGGCGCTCAGCGCGGCCGAGACCGGCCACCTCGTGCTCTCGACCGTCCACACCGTCGACGCCGCCGAGACCGTCAACCGGATCATCGACTTCTTCCCGCCGCACATGCACCAGCAGGTGCGCGCGATGCTCGCCGGCACGCTGAAGGGCGTCGTCTCCCAGCGCCTCGTGCGCTCGACGGACGGCGGTCGCGTCGCGACCTGCGAGATCCTGCGGATGACCGGCCGTGTGCGCGACATGATCATGGACCCGCAGCAGACGGGCCGCCTCACCGAGGTCGTCGGCGAAGGCGCCTACTACGGCATGCAGACCTTCGACCAGGCGCTCTTCGACCACGTCAAGGCCGGCCGCGTCGACGTCGAGCAGGCGCTGCTCGCGGCGACGAGCCCGCACGACTTCAAGCTGCTGCTCGCCGCCGACGGCCGCCGCGGCACGACGATGAGCGACGTCGCCTCGGCGGAGGCCCGGCGAGCGGCGTAGCGGCGCTCAGTGATCAGCGACCGGGGCTGCAGCGACTCCCGCCCGCCATTGCTTCAGTCGGTAAAGTGTTGCGCATGGACGACACGTGCCCGGTCTGCAAGACAGCGGAGATCGTCTGCGGCAAGTGGACGCTGCTGCTGATCCGGGATCTCGCCGAGGGGCGCTCGCGCTTCTGCGAGCTCGAGCGTTCCCTGCAGGGCATCAGCCCCCGCACGCTCTCGCTGCGCCTGCGCGCGCTGGAGGAGGAGGGCATCATCGAGCGTGAGACCTATCCCGAGGTTCCGCCGCGCGTCGAGTATCAGCTGACGGAGAAGGGCCGCGCGCTGATGCCGATCATCGACGGCATGCGCACCTACGGCACGCGCTGGCTAGGCGCGGACTGTGGCGACCTCGCGCCCGGCGGCGCGGTCGACGCCGCGGCCGCCTAGCCCCTCGGGGCGCGTGCGCCTCTCGCGCCGCGCCGTCCAGCGCAGGATCGGCCGCTCGAGCGCAACCCAGCTCAAGGCGGAGATCGCGAGCGACGGCACGAGCGCGACGAGCGTGCCGGCGACCGGGTCCAGCGGCAGCACGCCGTAGCCGCGCAGGACCATCAGCACGGGCACGTGCCAGAGGTAGAAGCCGTAGGAGATCGTGCCGATCCCCGACAGCAGCCGGCTGCCGACGAGGCGGCTGCGCCGAGCGCCGGCGAATGCGACGACGATGAGCGCGAAGCCCGCGGCCGCCGGCAGGTCGCGCATCACCGCGAACAGCTGGCCGGCGTCGATCCCGCTCGCGGGCGCGGCGGCCTTGGCGACCGCGTCGGCCACGACGAGCGCCACGCCGCCGGCGATCAGGTTGCGCTTCGCGCGCCTGCCGATCGTGCGCCCGTGCAGCGCCAGCGCCGCGAGCATGCCGAGCGCGAAGTAGGGCAGCATCGCCGCGAGCGTCTTGGAGAACGTCAGGCCGAGGCCTCGTCCCGCGATCGCCCAGTTGTACGCGACGCCGAGGGCGAGCAGCGCGAGCGGGGCGAGCGCCTGCGCCCGGCGCGCGCGCGGCAGCCGCAGCGCCAGCCAGCCGATCAGCGGCAGCAACGCGTAGAACATCACCTCGACGGCAAGCGACCACATCGGCGGGTTGAGCTTCATGACGCTTGCCGGGGAGAAGTTCTGGCCGAAGACCACGAACAGCGGCAGCTCGTCGGACGGCGGCAGCCGCAGGCCGGGCGTGCCGCGCAGGCCCCACAGCAGGACGATCGAGCCCGCGAGCGCGGCGTAGTACGCCGGCAGGATGCGCGCCGCGCGCGCGCGCAGGTAGCGCCCCATCGCGGGTGGACGGCGCCCCTCCAGCGAGGCGGCAAACCAAGGGCGCGACAGCAGGAAGCCCGACAGCACGAAGAACGCAACGAGGCCCAGGCGCAGCTCGTGTGCCGCGTAGTCCCCGATCGACGATCGATCCGTCGCATCCGGGGCGGGCATCGTGTACAGCCATCCGTGGAACACGAAGATGCAGAGCGCGGCGAGGCCGCGCAGGCCGTCCAGTGATGCCGACCGCCGGTCGTCCTTCGTGCGCGAGCCCTCCGGCGTCGCGATGACGGCGGGCGCAGGCACTGGCGAGCGATGCTACCCAGCGACGTGTTCGCGCACGCCGCATGCCAGGATGCGAGCGATGAACACCGCTGCACAGAAGCGCTGGATGCGGCACTCGAGCGACGTGCTGCGCGGCGCCGGCCTGCGCGCCAGCGCGGGTCGCACGGCGGTCGTCGAGCTGCTCGGCCGGCAGAGCTGCCTGCTGACCGCCCAGGAGATCGCCGACCAGCTGCGCGAGCAGGGGAGCGCCGGCTCGACGGCGACGGTCTACCGCGCGCTGGAGACGCTGCACGAGCTCGGGCTGGTGCGCCGCTTCGACGCCGACGGGCTCGCGCGCTACGAGCCCGTCGACCCGTCGGGCGACCATCACCACCACATCGTGCTCGAGCCCAGCGGCGACGTCGTGCCGTTCGACGACGCCGAGCTCGAGCGCGCCATCCATGGCCTCGGTCAGCGCCTCGGGCTCGTCGTCACGAGCCATGAGGTGATCCTGCGCGGGCGCCTGGTCGACGAGCCGCCGGAGTCGGACTAGATGGCTGATTCCACGACCGGCACCGCCATCTGCACGCGTCTCGCGGCGCAGGATCGCCACATGTCGAAGGCGGCCGTGCCGCTGGCACTGTCCACCTTCGATCTGCGGCGCCCTGCATCCGCG
>JAHWJE010000294.1 GCA_019348575.1 Actinomycetota bacterium
CGTGGTGGGCGACGCGGTCGCCGCCGAGAGCGCCGTGCTCGGGATCCTCGCCCAGCGCGCGCACGTGCGCCCCACCGAGCTCGCCGAGCGGATCTACTCGCCGCGCAACTGCGACGCCGCACGCCAGCTCTTCCGCGTCTGTGCCGGGCTCGAGTCGATGATCGTCGGCGAGGCCGAGATCCAGGGCCAGGTCAAGCGCGCCTACGAGATCGCGCTGGCCGCGGGCACGACGGGGCCGCTGACGAACCGCCTCTTCACCGCCGCGCTGAAGACCGGCAAGCGAGCGCGCGCGGAGACATCGATCGGGCAGGGGCGCGCCTCGATCTCCTCGACCGCGGTCGAGCTCGCGCGTGACGTGCTGGCCGACGACCCCGAGCCGCGCGTCGTGATCATCGGCGCCGGGGCGACGAGCGAGCTGACCGCGCGCGCGCTGGCCGAGCACGGGGTCACGACGATCTTCGTCGCCAACCGCCACGCCGACCGCGCGCGCTCGCTCGCCGAGCGCTTCGGCGGCGAGGTCGTGGCGCTCGACGACCTGCCCGAGCAGCTCGTGCGCGCCGACGTCGTCGTCGCCTCGACCGCCTCGCCGCATCCGATCGTCGGCGTGGAGGAGCTCGAGCTCGTCATGCGCGCGCGCCAGGAGCGCCCGCTGCTGCTCGTCGACATCGCCGTTCCGCGCGACATCGACCCCGCCTGCGCCGACCTGCCGGGCGTGACGCTGTTCGACATGGACGACCTGCAGGCGCGCGTCGC
Organism: Actinomycetota bacterium; assembly: GCA_019348575.1. The sequence continues at coordinate 754 of JAHWJE010000294.1, forward strand.
CCACACCGTGCTGGTCCGCGAGGCCGAGGCGCTGCGCGCCGAGGCGATCGTCGAGGAGGAGATCTCGCTGTTCGCCGAATGGCTCGGGACGCTTGCCGTGCAGCCGACGATCCGCGCGCTGCGCGAGCACGGCGACGCGATCGTCGAGCAGGTGCTGGGCGAGAACGCCCAGCGCTGGGAGCGCGCGTCGGAGCGCGACATCGCGCGCGCCGAGGCGATCGCCCGCTCGGTGATGAACCGCCTGCTGCACGAGCCGACGCTGCGCCTGCGCACGATGAGCGAGAGCCGCTCGCACGGGCGCCTGCAGATCATGCGCGAGCTGTTTGGGCTGGAGGGCGCCCCGGAAGCGCCCGACGCGATCGACGCCGTCGACGGCGAGCGCGACAACGTGCGCGCGCTGCCGCGCCGCGCGTCGTCCTCGTAGGCCGCGAGGCGCGCGCTGTGAGGATCGGGACGCGCGGCAGCGCCCTCGCGCTGGCGCAGGCGGGGATGGTGGCCCGGCGGCTGGGGCCCGACGCCGAGCTCGTGACCGTCACGACGAGCGGCGATGCCTCCGACGCACGCATCCGCCGCGACGTCAACGACAAGGAGCGCTGGGTCAGGGAGCTCGAGCTCGGCCTGCTGGCGGGCGAGCTCGACCTCGCGGTGCACAGCGCCAAGGACGTGCCGAGCGTGCTGCCGGAGGGGCTCGAGCTCGTCGGAGCACCGCCGCGCGGCGACCCGTTCGACGCGCTGGTCGGCGCGCCGTCGCTGCCGGAGCTCGCGCCCGGCGCGCGCGTCGGCACGGCGTCGCTGCGGCGCGCGGCGCAGCTGCTGGCGCTGCGCGAGGACCTCCAGATCGTCGTCGTGCGCGGCAACGTCGACACCCGGCTGCGCAAGCTGCACGACGGCGACGTCGACGCGCTGGTGCTCGCCGCCGCCGGGCTCGTGCGGCTCGGGCGCGAGGACGAGATCGGCTGCGTCCTGCACGAGCTCGTGCCGGCGCCGGGGCAGGGGACGCTGACGCTCGAGGCGCGGGTGGGCGACGAGTCCGCCGTGGCGGCGGCGCGGGCGATCACCGACGAGCGCGCCTGGGAGGCGCTGCGCGCCGAGCGCGCGCTCGTCAGGCGACTGGACGCAAGCTGCAACACCCCGCTCGGCGCGTACGCCACGGTCGGCGCCGGCGGGATCGTCCTGCGCACGTTCGCCGGCCTGCCCGACGGGTCGTCCTGGCTGCGCGACGAGACGCCGCCGGCCGCGACGGCAGACGCGGCCGGCGCGCTGGCCGCCGAGCGGATGCTGGCGGCGGGCGCCGGCGAGCTGCTGGCCCGCGCCGAGCAGCTGGCGGCCCGGTGACCGTCCACCTCGTCGGCGCCGGACCGGGCGACGCCGGGCTGATGACCGCGCGCGCGCTCGAGCTGATCGCGCGCGCCGACGTGATCCTCTACGACCGCCTGATCCCCGACGGCGCGCTGGACGGCGCCCGCGAGGACGCGCTGCTGGTCGACGTCGGCAAGGTCGGCGGCGGCGCGCAGGTTCCGCAGGAGGAGACGAACCGGCTGCTGCTCGAGCACGGCCGCGCGGGCCGCGAGGTCGTCCGGCTGAAGGGCGGCGACCCGTTCGTGTTCGGGCGCGGCGGCGAGGAGGCGCAGCTGCTGCGCCGCGCCGGGATCGACGTCGCGGTCGTGCCGGGCGTGACCGCCGGCGTCGCGGCGCCGGCATATGCCGGCATCCCCGTGACGCAGCGCGGGATGGCGGCCGCGGTCGCGTTCGTCACCGGCCACGAGGATCCCGAGAAGGACGAGACGCAGCTCGACTGGCGCGCGCTCGCCGCCTTCCCGGGGACGCTCGTCTTCTACATGGGCGTGCGCGGGCTCGACAGGATCGCGGCGCAGCTCGTCGCGGGCGGGCGGCCGGCGACCGAGCCCGTCGCGATCGTCGAGCGGGGCACGTTCGCCGACCAGCGCACGGTCAGCGGCACGCTCGCCGACCACGGGGTAGCGGTCATGCTGGCCCGCGGGGACCTTGACCTCGAGGCCGACATCGAGTCCGACACTGCGCCGCTCGGCGCACTTGTCGAGGTGCTGCTCACCGCCGCGCCCGGCACGCGCTGGCTGCGCGACCCGACGCGCGGAGGCGTGGGCACGGTGGGCAACGAGCTCGCCGCCGACGCCGACGTCGCCGCCCGGCTCGCCTCCCTGGGCGAAGGCAGCGTCTCCCGGGCCCGCGGGCTGGCCGACCCGGCCCTGACCGACTACCTCTCGGAACTGCTCTGCCGGTTCGCGCGGTTCGACGCGCTCTTCAAGATCCGCGACGCGGGCGGGCGCCGGCTCGAGGAAGTCGCCGAGATGATGGCCGAGGCCGAGCAGCGGCAGGCCGGCCAGGACGCGGCCGGCCTCGGTCATCACGAGCATCGCGTCGAACGCGCTGAGCCCCGCGCCGCCGCTCTCCTCGCGCACGAGCAGCCCCGGCCAGCCGTTGATCTCCGGCACGCGTCGCCCGACGCGCTCCAGGAAAGAGATCAACTTCGGATGGCCCCAGTTGCGGTTGCGCGACAGCCGCA
>JAHWJE010000295.1 GCA_019348575.1 Actinomycetota bacterium
GTCCGTACCCTCCCTGATGCGTTCGCTCGATGCCCGACCTCCGGGCGCAAGTACCATAGCGGTCCCGGGCTCGGGCAACAAGGGGAACTTCTCGGGCGCGACGGCCGGCGGCCGAGGGCTGCAGATCAGGCCCCTCCCAGGCGGAGCAGGTCCTCCATCGCGTACCGCCCCGGCGGCTTGCCGGCGAGGAAGCGGGCGGCGTCGAGGGCGCCGAGGGCGAAGCCGTCGCGGTTCAGGGCGCGGTGCGAGAGTTCGAGGCACTCGCCCATCAGGCCGAAGACGACGGTGTGCTCGCCGGGCCCCAGCTCGACGCCGCGCAGCACGGCGTTCGCGCGGAGGACCGGCTGGCGGACGCCGACGTGCTGTGGGCTGCGGTCCGCGACGCGGAGCGGCGGCTGCACGGCGACGGTCGGGTCCTCGTGCGCGCCTCCGGCACGGAGCCCACCGTGCGCGTCATGGTCGAGGCAGGCGAGGAGGGCAGGGCCCGCGAAGTCGCCGACGAGCTCGCGGACGCCGTCGCGGCCGCGTTGGGCGGTCCGGCAGCGTGAGGTTCAGCGCACGAAGCGGATCGTCAGCGGGTAGCGGTACTCCTCGCCCTGGCCGGCCTTGACCGCCGCGATCGCGACGAAGACGACCCATACGATCGCCAGCACGAAGAACAGCGGGATCAGCAGGAGGCCGACGATCAAGAACAGGCCGATGAACGTGACGATGCCGAGGACGATCGCGTAGAGCAGAAACGAGAGGTTGAAGTTCAGCGCCTCGGCGGCGTGGCGGCGCACGAACGGGTCGTCCTTCTTGACGAGGTAGACGACCAGCGGGCCGACGAAGACCAAGCCGATCACGACGAGGCTCAGCAGCGCCGAGAGGTGCGCCGCGAGCGCCCAGCTGCGCGTGTCGTCGCGCGCGTCGTGGGGCCCGGCCGGCGGGATCGCGGAGGAGAGGGCGTCGGTCCAGCGCGTGCCGTCCCAGTAGCGGTGGCTGCCCGAGCCGCCGGGGTCGGGGTACCAGCCGGCAGCGGCGGGCGGCGGGGCGTCGGGCCTGCCGAAGGGGTCCATCGGCCCACTGTACGGGCCGATGAGACGTGGCGGAACCGCGGGCTTTCGGGCGGCCGGAGCGCGCCGCTCGCTCCGCTAGCCTCGTGGGCGTGACGACGCCGACGCTCAAGCGCACGCCGCTCTACGCAGCGCACGTCGAAGCGGGCGCCAAGCTCGTGCCGTTCGGGGGTTGGGAGATGCCCGTGCAGTACGCCGGGGTGCGGGCAGAGCACGAGGCGGTGCGCACGCGCGCCGGCGTCTTCGACGTGTCGCACATGGGCGAGGTCGAGGTCCGCGGCCCCGACGCCGAGGCCTTCCTGCAGCACGTCTACTCCAACGACGTCGCAAAGATTGCCGTCGGCGGGGCGCAGTACGCGCTGATCTGCAACGAGGACGGCGGCGTGCTCGACGACGTCTTCACCTACCGCCTCGCGCCCGACAGCTACCTGACCGTCACGAACGCGTCCAATCACGAGCGCGACGTGGAGTGGATGCGCGCCCACGCCGGCGGCTTCGACGTGCAGATCGCCGACGTCGCCGACCGCTACGCGATGCTCGCGGTGCAGGGACCGGTCGCCCGCGAGCTCGTCCAGGCGCTGGCCGACGGCCCGCTGCCTGCCCGGATGCAGGTCGCCCGGCGCATCATCCTCGGCCGCGAGGCGCTCGTCTGCGGGACCGGCTACACCGGCGAGGACGGCGTCGAGCTGCTGCTCGATCCCGACGACGCGCCCGCGATCTGGGACGAGCTGCTGCGCCGCGGGGCTGTCCCCTGCGGGCTGGCGGCGCGCGACACGCTGCGCCTGGAGGTGAACTACCACCTCTACGGAAACGACCTCTCGACCGACCGCAACCCGATCGAGGCCGGCCTCGGCTGGGCCTGCGCCGAGCAGACGGGCTTCATCGGCTCGCGCGCGGTCGCCGCCGCGCGCGCCGACGGCACCGCGCAGAAGCTCGTCGCCTTCAAGATCGACGGCCCCGGGATCGCGCGCCAGGGCAACCCCGTCGTCGGCGGGGGCGAGGTCACGAGCGGCACGATGTCGCCGAGCCTCGGCGTCGGGATCGGGATGGCGTACCTGCCGAGCGAGCGCGCCGTCGTCGGCGAGTCCTTCGAGATCGACGTGCGCGGCAAGCTGCGCCGGGCTGTCGTCGCGGCTCGGCCCCTCTACAAGAAGGAGCGCGATGGCGCAGGCCAGCTATCCGGATGACCTGCTGTACCACCCCGACCACGACTGGGCGCGGATCGAGAACGGCGTCGCGACCTTCGGCATCACGTGGTTCGCGCAGGACGCGCTCGGCGAGGTCGTCTTCTTCGACCCGCCCGAGGTCGGATCGTCGGTCAGCGCAGGCGAGTCCTACGCCGAGGTCGAGTCCGTCAAGGCCGTCTCGGACGTCATCGCGCCCCTGACCGGGGAGATCGTCGAGGTCAACACCGCCCTCGCCGACGCGCCCGAGCCGATCAACGAGGATCCCTACGGCGCGGGCTGGATGGTGCGCGTGAAGCTCGCCGATCCGGCGCAGGCCGACGGCCTGATGGACAGCGACACCTACCAGGCGACCCTGTAGATGGCCGGCTACACCGCAGTCACCGCCGAGGACCTCGCGATCATGCTCGACGCGATCGGCGTGGGGTCGATCGAGGAGCTCTTCGACGCGATCCCCGCCGGCGTGCGCCTCGAGCGCCCGATCGACCTGCCGCCGGGCGAGCCCGAGCAGGCCGTCTACGCCGAGCTGCGCCGCCTCGCCGAGCGCAACGTCTGCGCCGAGGACGAGATCACGTTCCTCGGGGCCGGGATGTACGACCACTACGTGCCCTCGATCGTCGACATGCTGATGTCGCGCTCGGAGTTCCTGACGCCCTACACGCCCTACCAGCCGGAGATCAGCCAGGGCCGGCTCGAGGCGCTGCTCAACTTCCAGACCATGGTCGAGGACCTCACCGGGCTGCCCGTGGCGGGAGCCTCCCTGCTCGACGAGGCCACGGCAGCCGCCGAGGCGATGACCCTGGCCCGGCGCACGAGCAAGGCCGGGTCGCGCGCGGTGTTCCTCGTCGACGCCGACGCCCACCCGCAGACGGTGGCGGTGCTGCGGACCCGGGCCGAGCCGCTCGGGCTGCCGGTGCAGCTGCACGACATGTGCACCGATCTGCCGGACGACATCGAGCTCTTCGGCGTGCTGCTGCAGTACCCGGGCTCCGGCGGTGCCGTGCGGGACCTGGGTCCGGTGGTGCAGG
>JAHWJE010000296.1 GCA_019348575.1 Actinomycetota bacterium
ACCGTGACCGGCGTCGTCCTCGCGATGTACTACGACCCGTCGGCGACGCGCGCCTACGAGTCCGTGCGCTACCTCACCAACGAGGTCTTCCTCGGCGAGTTCGTGCGCGGCATGCACAAGTGGGGATCGACCGTCATGGTGATCCTCGTGTTCCTGCACATGGGGCGCACGTTCTTCTACGGCGCCTACAAGTACCCGCGCGAGCTGAACTGGGTGATCGGCGTCGTGCTGCTGATCCTCACGCTGTTCATGTCCTTCACGGGCTACCTGCTGCCGTTCGACCAGCGCTCCTTCTGGGCGACGACCGTCGGCGTCGCGATCAACGGGACCGGCCCGCTCGTCGGCCCGTACCTCAACGACTTCCTGCGCGCCGGGCCGGAGTTCGGCGTCACGACGCTGGCGCGCTTCTACGCGCTGCACATGCTCGTGCTGCCGGCCGCGATCGCCGCGATGATCGGCGCGCACCTGTACCTCGTCGCGCGCCTCGGCACGACCGCTCCGCCCTGGATGAAGGCCGACATTCCGGTGGAGTCGCGCAAGGAGGGCACGTGAACGCCCGCGAGAAGGAGGCCTACCTCCGCGAGTACTCGATCCTGAAGTCGCAGGGCAAGCCGTTCTTCCCCTACGCGGTCGCCAAGGACTCGATCATGGCGGTCGTCGTGATGGCGTCGATCATCCTGATGTCGCTCGTGCTCGGCGCCGAGCTCGGCCCGAAGGTCGACCCTACGACGACGACGTACACGCCGCGGCCCGAGTGGTACTTCTACTTCCTGTTCGAGGTCCTGCGGGTCATCAAGCCGCCGTCGCTGACGCCGCTGGCTGCGATCGGCGTCCCGACGATCGCGATGATCCTCCTGTTCCTGCTGCCGTTCTACGACCGCAGCCCCGAGCGCCGCCCGGAGCGCCGCCCGATCGCGATGGCGGCCGCGTTCTTCACGATCGCCGCGATGGCCTTTCTCACCTACGAGGGCGCGCACGCCGGCTCGCCGAACCAGATCGACATCGAGGCGCCGGAGAGCGTCGTCGCCGCCGGTGCCGAGACGCTGCAGATGTGGGAGGCCGGAAAGCAGGTGGCCGCCCAGTCGGGCTGCCTGGCCTGCCACAAGATCGCCGAGAACGGCAACACGATCGGCCCGGAGCTGACCGACGTCGGCGACCGCCTCGCGCGGCAGGCGATCGCGCGCACGCTGATCAACCCGACGGACCCGATGCCCTCCTACGCCGAGCTCGCGCCCGACAAGCGCGAAGCTCTCGTCGAGTTCCTCGCCCGGTTGAAGGGCGAATAGCCGTCTGACCCAGCCCGGGACGGGAACGCTGGAGGAACCGCAGGTGCGGGCGATGTTCGACCGCATCGCCGGCTTCTACGACGTCATGAACTCCGTCATGACGGCCGGGCTGCACCACCGCTGGCGGCGCCGCGCCGTCGACCTCGCCCAGGTCGGCCCCGGCGACCGCGTGCTCGACGTCGCCACCGGCACGGGCGACCTCGCGCTCGAGCTCGCCGCGCGCGTCGCGCCGGGCGGCGCCGTGGTCGCCTGCGACTTCTCCGAGGAGATGCTCGGCCGGGCTCGTGCAAAGGGCGCGGCGGCACCGTCGCCCGTGACGTTCCAGTGGGCCAACGCGCTGCAGCTGCCCTACGGCGACGGCGAGTTCGCCGCGGCGACCGTCGGCTTCGGCGCGCGCAACTTCTCAGACCTCGATCAGGGCCTGCGCGAGATGACGCGCGTCGTCCGGCCCGGCGGCACCGTCGTCGTGCTCGAGATCACGACGCCGACGCGGCCGCCGCTGTCGACGTTCTACCGCCAGTGGTTCGACCGCGTCGTGCCCGTAATCGGCAGGCTCGCGGGCGATCCCGACGCCTACAGCTACCTGCCGAGCTCCGTCAAGCGCTTTCCCGGCCCGCAGGAGCTGGCGGCGCGGATGGACGCCTGCGGCCTCGACGTCCGCTACGTCCTGACCGCCGGCGGCATCATCGCGCTGCACGCCGGCACGAAGCGAGCGCGGTGACCAGCGCCGAGTCGACGCTGAACGAGATCGTTCACGCCGCGGGCGCCCACGTGCCGCGCCTGCTGGGGCTCGTCGAGCAGCGCCTCGTGACCCTCGCCGCCGGGCACGGCCCGGTGCTCGCCGAGCACGCGGGCGACACGATCGCCGCCGGCGGCAAGCGGATGCGCCCACTGCTCGTCCTGCTCGCCGCTGGCCCCCGCGCCGCCGCCGAGCACGAGCTGATCGCCGCGGCGGCCGCCGTCGAGCTCATCCACAGCGCGACGCTCGTCCACGACGACGTGCTCGACGGCGCGCACCTGCGCCGCGGCGTGCCCACGGTGTGGGCGCAGGCGGGGCGCGATCTCGCGGTCGCGACCGGCGATCTGCTGTTCTCGCGCGCCTTCTCGGAGTTGACGGCGGTCGGGTCGCTGGCGGCGGTGCGCTCGCTGTCGCGGGCGACGTCGGCGCTCGCCGAGGGCGAGCTGCTGCAGCGCCAGGACGCCTGGAACACCGCCGTCGCGACCGAGCGCTATCTGCTGCGCTGCGAGCTGAAGACCGCGCGCCTGTTCGAGGCGGCATGCGAGCTCGGTGGCCAGGTCGCGCGGCTGCCGGACCTGCAGCTCAGCGACCTCGGCGGGTTCGGCCGCGCGATCGGCCTCGCGTTTCAGCTGCTCGACGACGTCATCGACGTCGCCGGCAGCGCTTCGCTGATGGGCAAGCACCGCGGCACGGACCTGCTCGACGGCACCGTCACGCTGCCGCTGATCCTCGCCCGCGAGCGCGACCCGGCGCTGGCGCAGCTCGACCTGCGCACGATCACGACCCCCGCGCAGGCGGAGGAGCTGTGCGAGCGCATCGCGCGCACGGGCGCCCTCGCGCAGGCGCGGGCGCGCGCGCTGGAGATCGTCGCCGAGGCCAAGCGCAAGCTCGACGGGCTGCCGCTCGAGCACGGTCAGCGCCGGGCGCTGAACCTCGTGGCGGACTCCGTGGCGGACCGTCGCGCGTAAGCGGCGAGCCTAGAAATCCTCGGGCAGCACGTGCCCGGCCGTCAGCGCGGCGACGAAGCGCTCGATGTCCTCTTCCATGTTGGCCCGGCTGAGCCGGCGCAGGTCGGCGACGAGCGCCTCCGGGCTCTGGCCCGAGACCTGCGCCTCCGCGGTGGGCAGCAGGCGGTGCGCGAGAACAGGTCCGGCCAGCGCGCCATCAGCCGGTAGGTCCCGAAGCCGCCCATGGAGTAGCCGGTGACGGCGGTCCAGTCGGCGTCGACGCGATAGTGCC
>JAHWJE010000297.1 GCA_019348575.1 Actinomycetota bacterium
CCGCTCGGCGAGCTCGGTCAGCCCGCCCGGGACCTCCCGGGAGGCGGCGAGCGCGAGGTGGTCGCCCTCACGCAGGTAGATCGCGACGCGGCCGGAGCCGATCAGCTCGCCGATCCGCTCGACCGCCGTCTCGAGCGTGTGGGCGAGGGAGAGGTGGGCGATCGCCTGGCCGATGACCGCGACCAGCGTGCGCGAGCGCTCGAGCGCCTCGGCGACGAGGGTGGCACGGCGCGTCCGCCGCAGGGCGACGGCCGCGCGCGCGGCGAACGCGCTCACGGCGTGGCGCAGGGGAGCGATGCTCTGGGCGGTCGCCGTCCGGCGGTCGCGCAACTGCCCGGTAATGGTCGACACGGTGCGGGAATACCCGTCGCGGCGCACGCTGCACACGTGCAGACGAGCCTCAGCCGTCGAGCTCGGGGGTGGCCGCAAGCAGCCCGTAGGAAGCGGCGACCGCCTCGAGGTCGGCGGCCGTCCCGGCCTGAACGTCGGGCGGGCGTGCGCGGAACCCGGGCCGCGCAGTGTCAGCCCGCGACGTCGCGCCGCATGAACGCCAGAAAGGCCCACAGCACCGCCGGCACCGCATAGCAGGCCGAGACCCAGGACGCGTGGATGATCGGCGCCCAGTCCGTCGGGTCGCGCAGCAGGCCCTGCCAGGAGTCGAATTGCTCGGAGAGCAGGTAGGGCCGCATGAAGTCCAGCCCGGAGATGATCGCCAGCAGCTGCATCGTGAACGACAGGATCAGCGTCCCGACGACGGCGGCCGCCGAGTTGTGGGTCACCGTCGAGAGCAGCAACGCGATCGCGGCGATCGCCATCAGCGGGATGAAGTACGCGAGCGCGGAGGCGCCGATCAGCAGCATCCCCCGCCCGGGCGGGAGCTGCGTTCCCGACAGGGAGGTAAGCGGATCGAAGCCCCAGAACACGCCGCCGAGCACGAGCCCGACCGTGACGAAGACGGCGAGCGCGACGAACGCGTAGCTCACGGCGGCGAGCAGCTTGGCGACGAAGATCTGCCAGCGCTCGGTCGAGCGCGTGAGGATCGTCTTCAGCGTGCCGTGGTTGTCCTCGGAGGAGACGATGTCGCCGGCCACGAGCGACGTGATCAGCGGAAACAGCCAGACGGAGCTGAACAGCAGGCCGACGAGCGGGACGGCGAGGCCCGTCTGCTTGACGTAGCGCCCGAACGGGACCTCGTCCGGCCCGCCGCTGCTCGACAGCAGCGCGACGACGAAGATCAGCGGCACGAGCGCGGCAGCTCCGAGGCCGAGGTACGTCCGCTTCTGCGAGCGCAGCTTGCGCAGCTCCCACCCATAGACCGTGCCGATGCCGGGATGCTTCGGCCCGCCGCGCTCGACGCGCGGAGCGGCGACGGTACTCATGCGCGCACCTTCTCCTCGTCGGGCGTGTGTCGATTCGACGTCGCGGAGCGACGATCATTCGACACACCACCTGCTGCAACCGGGACGCCATCCGCTGCCGCCGCCTCCTCGGTCATCCGGAAGAACAGCTCCTCGAGCGTCGCCGTGCGCGGCACGAGCGCGGCGATCCCGATGCCGGCCTTGCCGAGCGCAAGCGACAGCGCGGTGGCGGCGCGCTCGCCGGCGGCGAACGTCAGCCCGCGCGCGTCGCGCGCGACCTCGTCGATCCCGCGCTGGGCGGCGGCGATCTGTGCGGCGCGGGCGTCGTCGGTCGTGCGCAGCTCATAGCGCCCGGCCGTCGTCGCGATCAGCTCGTCGAGCGCGCCCTCGTAGCGCACGCGCCCGCGCGAGATGATCACGACGCGGTCGCACAGCTCCTCGACCTCGGCCATCAGATGCGAGGAGAGCAGCACGGTGATCCCCTGGTCGGCGAGCCGGCGGATCAGCAGGCGCATGTCGCGCATCCCGCCGGGATCGAGGCCGGTCGCGGGCTCGTCGAGGATCAGCAGCCGCGGGTCGCGCAGCAGCGCGCCGGCGAGCCCGAGGCGCTGGCGCATCCCGTGCGAGTAGCCGCCGACCTTGTCGCGCGCGCGATCGGCGAGCTCGACGGTGTCGAGTGCGTCGTCGATCCGCGCGACCGCGTCGCCGCCGTCCAGCGCGGCGACGAGCTCGAGGTTCTTGCGCCCGGTGAGATAGGGATAGAAGCGCGGCGCCTCGACGAAGCCGGCGACGCCGTCGAGCGCGCGCACGCCCTCGACGAGCGGGTCGCGGCCGAACAGCTTGACCGCGCCCGCGTCCGGCGTGACGAGGCCGAGCATCATGCGCAGCGTCGTCGTCTTGCCGGCGCCGTTGGGCCCGAGGTAGCCGTAGACGTCACCGGCCTGCACGGTGAGGTCGACCCGGTCGACCGCGGTGATCCGGCCGTAGCGCTTGACGAGGCCGCGGGCCTGGACTGCTGGTTCGGTGGTGACGGCGTCGCCGGGCGCGTTCGCCCTCACTGCAGGCCCCGCGCCGCGGTCTCGACGGCGGCCGGCGCCACCGACCCGGCGACGAGGTACGAGACGCCGCCGCGCTCGAAGGTCACGATCGTGCCGAGCGGCGTCGCGAGCTCGCGGCCGGGCGCACCGTCGATGTCGATCTGCGGCAGCCGCAGATCGCGCTCGTCCTCGTCCTCCTTCGTGGTCGCGGGCTGGGCCCTGTGCTGCAGGACGGCGATCGCGCCGAGGCCTTCGCCGTAGATCGCGAGCGCCCCCCTGTCGCCGTCGAAGCTGACGAGGCGGACGTGCCTGCGTGACAGGCCGGCGAGCCTGGCGGGCGCGGCGAGCTGGAAGTCGAGGCTGCGCTGGACGGCGGCGGGGCCCGCGACGGCCGCGGGGGTGGCGCGGCGCCGCTGCGTCGTCCCCCTCGCATCGCGCGCAGGGCTGAGGTCGACGATCTCGACGCCGCTGGGCGGCGCGACCCGCACGTCTGCGTCCGCCACGGCGTCGTAGGAGACCTCCGTCGCCTCGAGCTCGAGCACGGGCTCGGTCCTGTCCTCGGCGTAGACGGCCGCACGCAGCGGGGCCCCGCGTACCGCGTCCCACGCCAGCTCTGCAGCGCCGAGCAGCCCGCCGCCGTCGGTCGGCGAGATGTTCACCGTGTACGTCGGCTGGCCGGCGGTCGAACCCGGCTCGGCGCCCGAGAGCGTCCAGGTCCTCGCCAGGCGGTCGAGCGCCCTCTGGACCTTCGCGAGCGTGAGCCGCTCGCGGGCGTGCCCGCGACGCGGACGCGTGACGTCCTCGGAGTCGCCGGGCAGCGTCGCGCTGTACAGCGTCTGTGAGCCGGCGTCGTAGACGGTGATCCT
>JAHWJE010000298.1 GCA_019348575.1 Actinomycetota bacterium
CGACCGCCACCGCCACCGCCACCAGGCGCCCCGCCCGGCTGAGCCTCAGCCCGATCGAACCCACACGCGCCTCACCCTCGTGACGCCGCCTGCAATCCGGGCCTTCATCCGGCCGCACGGGCCCCTCGTTTGCCTCTATCGTGCGCCCATGAAGAAGAGCCAGCTCGTGCTGCTCGGGATCGCCGTCGTCGCCGTCGCGCTGATCGCGGTCCTCGGCGGCAGCGGCGGCGGCGACGACAACGGCGGCAACGGCAGCACGACCACCCCCGCCACCGCACCCGCCGGCGCGGTCACCGTCACCTTCGCCTACTCCCCCGAGAAGGAGAAGCTGCTCACGCCGCTCGTCGACAGGTTCAACGCGTCGGGCGCCGAGGTCGACGGCAGGCCCGTCTTCGTCAAGGCGCAGAACGTCTCCTCGGGCGACGCGCAGGCGAAGATCGCGAGCGGCCGGCTGAAGCCCACCGCCTGGTCGCCGTCGAGCTCGCTCTGGGGTGGCCTGCTGAACTTCGCCGCCGACCAGCCCTACGTGCCCGACGAGAACCCCTCGATCGTGCGCACCCCGCTCGTGATCGCGATGTGGGAGCCGATGGCGCGCGCGCTGGGATACCCCAAGCGCAAGCTCGGCTTCGCCGACATCCTCAAGCTCGCACGATCCAACCAGGGCTGGGGCGCCTACGGCAAGCCCGAGTTCGGCCAGTTCAAGCTCGTCCACACCAACCCGGACTTCTCGACCTCGGGGCTGTCGGCCGTAGTCGCCGAGTACTACGCGGCGACGGGCAAGAAGGAAGGCCTGCGCACGTCGGACATCGCGCGCGGCCGCGCGCAGGTCAAGGACATCGAGCGCTCGATCGTGCACTACGGCGACACGACGCTGTTCATCTCCGACCAGCTGCGCAAGAACGGCCTCGGCTACGCCTCGGCCGTCGCGATGGAGGAGGCGACCCTCGTCGACTTCAACCAGCGCCGCGGCAACCGCGAGAAGCTCGTCGCGATCTATCCGGCCGAGGGCACGTTCTACTCCGACAACCCGTACATCACGCTCAACGCGCCCTGGGTGACCGAGCCGCAGCGCAAGGGCGCGGCGGTCTTCGGCGAATACCTGGCGAAGAACATCGACGGCGAGACCGCCGCGCGCTACGGCTTTCGCCCGTCGGATCTGAAGGAGAAGCCGTCGGCGCCGCTGACCGCCGAGAACGGCGTCGATCCCGCGCAGCCGACGCGCGTGCTCAGCCCGCCCGAGCCGCGCGTGCTCGACGCGATCAGGAAGGCGTGGCGCGCCGATCGCAAGCCCGCCAACGTCCTGCTCGTGCTCGACACCTCGGGCTCGATGGTCGAGGAGGGCCGCCTGACGAGCGCCAAGGAGGGGCTGCAGACGTTCCTGCGCGAGGTCGCGCCGCAGGATCGCGTCGGGCTGATGATCTTCAACGACACGGTCACGCCGCTGGCGCCGATCGCGCGTATCGGCCGCAACCGCGGCGCGTTGCAAGAGCGCGTCGAGGGCCTGGTCGCCGACGGCGGGACGGCGATCTACGACGCCACCGACCAGGCTGTCGCGCAGGTCAAGAAGCTCGCCGACACGAGCCGGATCAACGCCGTCGTGCTGCTGACCGACGGCGAGGACACCGACTCCACGAAGTCGGTCGACGCGCTCGTGCGCGAGCTCGAGGCGCAGGGCGACTCGTCGCGCCGCGTGCGCGTGTTCACGATCGCCTACTCCGCGGGCGCGCAGGGCGCCGCGGAGAACCTCGCGCGGATCGCCGAAGCGTCGGGCGGCAAGTCCTACACCGGCGACACCGACGACATCGAGACGGTCTACCGCAGCATCAGCTCGTTCTTCTGACCCGGCGCCCTGACGTGAGCTCCCCCGCGAGACAGCCCTACAGCCGCGGCGAGTTCGCGGGCGCGCTGGTCGCCAACGCGGTCGCCAAGCCGTTCAACATCGCGCTGCTCGTGGGGACGATGGGCGCCGCCGTGCTGGTCGGCGCCCAGGTGCTCGTGGCGCTGCTCGCGGCGCTCGCCGTCTACGCGATCGCGGCGGCGTGGACGTTCTTCGACCATGCCGAGGCGGAGGCGGTGCTCGCGCGCGTGCGCGCCGAGCGCCGCGAGCAGCTGCGCGCGGGCAGCGTCCGGCTCGACCCGCGCACGCTCGCCCCCGAGGTGCGCCGCCACCTGCTCGACGCGCGCGCGATCGAGGGGCGCATCCGCGACGCGATCGAGCGCGCGCAGCTGCCCTACGAGGAGGTCTCGGCGGAGGCCGACGAGCTCGTGACGCTGATGGAGCTGTCGGCCTCGCGCGCGCAGCTGCTCTACGAGGCCCTCGACGAGTCGCCGCCCGCGCGCGTCGAGGCGCGGCTGCGCGAGCTCGAGGGCTCGGGCAAGGCCGAGCTGATCGCGGCGCTCGAGCACCAGCTCTCCGTGCAGCGCAAGATGCAGGCCCAGCTCGAGTCCTTCTATGACCAGATGGAGCGCGTCGTCGTCGAGCTCGACACGATCCGCGGCTCGCTGCTGAGCGTGTCGGCGTCGACCGACGTCGCCAACCAGCAGCGCCTCGCCGGCGACGTGCGGGCGCTGCGCGACGAGCTCGGCTCGCTGGCGGAGGGGATGAGCGAGGCGTTCGAGGAGCGGGCCGCGTAGCCTGGGGGGCTCCGGTTTCAATCGAAAGGGACGGTCATGAAGCCACCCAGCAACAAGACGCACAATCCTGGCCCCGGCAAATCGACCTCCAAGGCTGCGTTCGACGAGCTCACGAAGCAGATCGCCGCGCGCAACGAGCAGGCACACAAGGCCGCCAAGAAGCTGCGCGACGTGAAGGAGAGCAAGACGCTCGCGGAGAAGCGAAGGCGCGATCTGGCCTAGCGCTCGCCCTTCATGGGCTGCCTGGTCCTCCTGCTTGCGCTGATCTCGCCGCGCCTTGCGCTCGTCGCGCTGTGGCTGCTCAGCGACATCCTCAGCCGCGCGTTCGACGGCGTGCTGCTGCCGCTGCTCGGGTTCTTCCTGCTGCCGTGGACGACGCTCGCCTACGCCGGGATGTGGGAGCTCGGCACGCGCGGCGTGACGGGCTTCGAGATCGCCTTCGTCGTGATCGCGTTCCTGGCGGACCTCGCGTCGTACGGCAGCGCGCGCGACTAGCTGTCCTGCCCCGAGAGGTTGTGAGCGCGGCTGATGGGTGCGTGGCCGCCGAGTGAGCTGTGGGGTCTGCGCTGGTTGTAGTGCTTAAGCCAGTGTGGCAGCGCTCGGTTGCGGGCGGTGCTG
>JAHWJE010000299.1 GCA_019348575.1 Actinomycetota bacterium
CGGCGTCGTGCTCCTCTCCTTCGGCGTGGCGCGCGACTTCGACGAGGAGGAGATCTCATTCATGGAGGCCTGTGCCGGCCAGTGCGCGCAGGCGCTCGAGCGCGCGCGCCTGTACGACAACCAGCGGACGATCGCGCACGCACTGCAGCAGAGCCTGCTCGCCGACGAGCCGCCGCAGGACGCGCGCGTCGCGATCGCCTCGCGCTACCTGCCCGGCGTCCAGTCGCTCGACGTCGGCGGCGACTGGCATGACACGTTCTGCATCGGCGACGACAGCCTCGCCGTCGTCGTCGGAGACGTCGTCGGCCGCGGCATCGAGGCGGCGACGGCGATGGGGCAGCTGCGCAGCGCAGCGCGAGCGCTGGCGGGCGCCCGCTTCGGGCCCGCCGAGGTGCTCGAGCATCTCGACGAGTTCGTCGAGCAGCTCCCGCGCGCCCGCCTGGCGACGGTCGCCTGTGCGCAGCTCGACCTGCGAACGGGACGTCTGCGCTATGCGTCGGCGGGTCACCCGCCGATGCTGCTGATGCAGCCCGGCGAGCCGGCGCTGCTGCTCTGGGACGGTCGCTCGATGCCGCTGGGCGTGCGCCTCGGGGCACGCCCCCAGCGCGTCGGCGAGGTCGACATGCGCGACGGAGCGCGCCTGCTGCTCTACTCCGACGGGCTGATCGAGCACCGCGGGGACTCGATCGACGACGCGCTCGACGCGCTCGCCCGCGCGCTCGAGCAAGGTCGCGCCGCGTCGCTCGGCGCACTGCTCGACGGGTTGGCGCAGGACGGCACCGGCGACGACGACGTCTGCCTGCTGTGCGTGGAGTACAAGCCGGCGGCCGCGCCGGGCGTCAGCCGCTGAAGGGGGGCGCGTGTCCGGTCGCGTCGAGCGGTGCCGGCGCTGCGGACGGCGGCTCGCGCGGGAGCGGCGCGACGACGAAGCCCTTCGCGCCGAGCTCGACGCGCCAGATCTCGGCGAACCCCTCCTCGGCGTGCGGGACCTCGAGGCGCTTGTACGCGCCGAGGATCCCCTGCACCGGGATCCGCGCGCGACCGGCGCGGCCGGCGTTGCGCGCGAGCGCGTCGCGCGGTCGGACGTCGAGCCAGTACGCCACCGCGCGGAAGCCCGCCTCCAGCGCGGGCTGGACGAACTGCGCGCGATCGGCACGCGTCGCGTTGACCTTGTCGACGACGAAGGGCTGGCGCGTGTCGAGGCAGGCGCGCAGGAACACCCGCTCGCGGTTGGCGGTGCGCAGGAGATCGCGCGAGATGCGCACGTGCGTCTCGAAGAACCGCTCGCGCACGAACGTGCTCTTGCCGGCGCCCTGGATGCCACAGACGATCACCGCCTCCACGAGCACGGGGTGCCCCGGCCGGCAGGGCGGCACGCGCGGTCGTGCGACCCGTCAACCTCGCGGGGGCACGATGCGCAGGATGCGGTCGTCTTCGGCGACGGGGTCGCCGCGGCCGTCGCGGTTGCTCGTCAGGACGTACAGCGAGCCGTCGGGCGCCTCGGCCACCGTCCGCAATCGCCCGAAGCGGCCCTCGAAGAGCGGCTCACCGCGGTCGCCGTCGCCCTCGAGCGCGACGCGCCGCAGCTGCTCGCCACGCAGCGCCGCGACGAGCAGGTCCCCGGTCCATGCGGAGCCCGGCTGCGTGACGAACGTCGCGCCCGACGGCGCGATCGTCTCGCGGTAGACGACCAGCGGTGCGGCGAAGTCGCCGTGGTCGGTACCCGTGACCCTCGGCCATCCGTAGTTGCGGCCCTCGCGGATGGCGTTGATCTCGTCGTCGCCGGTCGGCCCGTGCTCGGTCGCGACGAGCCGGCCGCTGCCCGGCTCCCAGTCCAGCCCCTGGGGATTGCGGTGGCCGAGCGAGAAGATCTCCGCCTCCCCGCCGTCGCCGCGGTACTGCTCGGGCGTCATCCGCAGGAACTTGCCGTTGCGCGAGTCGGGGTCCTGGGCGAGCTGCGGCCGGCCTGCGTCGCCGGTGGCGATGTAGAGGCGCTCGTCGGGGCCGAACGCGATGCGCCCGCTGTCGTGGATCGGCCCGGCCTGGATCTCGCCGAGGATCACGCCGTCCTCGCTCAGGCGTCCGTCCTCGAAGCGGTAGCGGGCCAGGCGCATCCCGTCGGGCGTCGTGAAGTAGAGGTAGACGAAGCGGTTGTCCTCGAACTGCGGGTCGAGGGCCAGCCCGAGCAGGCCGCCCTCGCCCTGCGCGGCGACGTCGATGCGCGCGACCGGCTCGCCGCGCAGCTCGCCGGCGGCGTCGAGCAGCCGGACGCGCCCGGGGCGCTCCGTCACGAGGGCGTCGCCGTCGGGCAGGAAGGCGATGCCCCACGGCACCTCGAGGCCGGTCGCCACCGTCTCGACGCGCGGATCGCCGTCGGTGCGTGCCAATCGCTCACCGCCCTCGGTCGTCGACGGCGGTGCCGTGGCGGTGGTCGCCGCGCCGCTGTCGTTCTCGTCGTCAGCGCCGCAGGCCGAGAGCGCGAGGAGCGCGGCGAGCAGCGCGACGCAGAGCCGGAAGGACGCGGGACGCGATCGCCGCTCGTGCCTTCTCGCCGGCATCGCGCCGCCGCTTGCGCGGATCGCCGTCGATTCGGGCTGTCGCATGCGGTTCGACTACCCGCTGTCGGACGCCTCTTGCAGCGAGCTCGTTCAGCGCTTGAGCCTGACGTACCGCGTCAGCGTCCTGCTGTTGCCGGCGGCGTCCGTGGCCGTGACGGTGAGCTTCACGGTGATCCGACGGCCCCGCGCGAGCGCCCGCCTGATCGATCTGCGCGCCGCGTAGGAGAGCTTCGGGCCAAGCCTCGCCGTCGCGCCCTTCGTGATCGCGGTGCTGAGCTTCTTGAGCTTGAAGCGCCTCGCCTGCGCGCCCCCGATCTTCGGGACGCTGACGGCGCCGCTGGCGCTGACCACGCAGGCTTCCTCCGGGCACGAGACGCTGACGCGGACGTTCCTGCCGAGCTTCTGCAGCTTCCTCGCAGCGACCCTGGCGACCGGCGCCCTGGCGTCGGGCACCGTGACCGCAGGCGCGGGCGGCGGCGCAGCGGCTACACGCAGCGGTGGCAGGCGGAGACGGTCAACAGCATGATCAAGCGCCACCTCGGCAGCGCCCTACGCGCCCGCTCCAGCCACAACCGCAACCGCGAGCTGGCGCTGCGAGTGCTGACGCACAACGTGTCACTCCTCAGACGGAGGGTCGCAACAGAGCAACTGCGACCCCGATTCGTAGTCCTCCTGACACCGTTTCACGCTCGCC
>JAHWJE010000029.1 GCA_019348575.1 Actinomycetota bacterium
AAGAGGGCCTTGAAGTTCCCCTCGCCGAAGCCGCGCGCGCCGTGGCGCTCGATGATCTCCAGGAAGATCGTCGGGCGGTCGCCGAGCGGCTTGGTGAAGATCTGCAGCAGGTAGCCCTCGTCGTCGCGGTCGACGAGGATCCCGAGGCGGCGCAGATCCTCGACCGACTGGTCGATCTCGCCGACGCGTTCGGGCACCCCCTCGTAGTAGGACTCCGGCGTGCGCAAAAACCGCACCCCGCGCTCCTGAAGCTCCTCGACGCACCGCACGATGTCCGTCGTCGAGACCGCGATGTGCTGCACGCCCGGACCGCCGTAGAACTCGAGGTACTCGTCGATCTGCGACTTGCGCTTGCCGGGCGCCGGCTCGTTGAGCGGGAACTTCACCTTGCGGTGCCCGTCGGCGACGACCTTGCTCATGAGCGCGGAGTACTCCGTCGAGATCGCCTCGTCGGAGAAGTGGACGAGCTCGGTCATCCCGAAGACGTCCTCGTAGTACTTCACCCAGCGCTCCATCTCGCCGAGCTCGACGTTCGCGACGACGTGGTCGATGCCGGCGAGCAGGCGCGGCTGCGACGCGTCGCCGTCGTGCGCGACGTCGACGAAGCCGGGCAGGAACGTCCCGGCGTAGTCCGCGCGCCCGACGAAGCGGTGCACGGTGTCGCCGTAGGTGGCGATCTCCGCGATCCGCACGACCCCGTCGGCGTCGCGCAGCGAGAACGGCTCCACCAGCCCGCGCGCCCCGCGCGCGACCGCCTCGCGATAGGCGGCGTCGGCGTCGGGCACCGACAGCGCCACGTACTTC
This sequence comes from Actinomycetota bacterium, assembly GCA_019348575.1. The sequence goes on from JAHWJE010000029.1 coordinate 805, forward strand.
ACGCCGTCGCCGTGCGCAAGCCCATGCGCCGCGATCTCGCTGTCGGGGCGCAGCGCGCCCGTCAGCACGAGCCGGATGCGGCCCTGCTGGAGCACGTGCGAGACGCGGTCGCGCAGGCCGGTCTCCAGGCCCGCGTACGCGACCTCGCTGAAGCCGAACGCGTGCGTGAAGTAGTAGGCCGCCTGGGCGGCGTTGCCGACCCACAGCTCGATGTGGTCGATGCCGTGCAGCGGCATGAAGTCGCGGCGGTCGGATCTCGTCCCGCCCTCCCGGTCAAGCGACAGCGTGCTCACGGCGCAGCTCCTCGATCGATTCGTCGGTGCAGGTGTCGAAGAAGCCGCCGACGACGGCCTCGATCTCCGCGACGGACTCCGCGCGGTACAGGACGGGCTGGTACTTGGTGATGTCGTAGTCGGCGGTGCCCATCTCGCGCAGATCCAGCGCCCGCAGCTGCATCGCGCTGAACTGCGCGATCTCGCCCGAGCTCGAGAGGATCCCGGCGCCGTAGGCGCGCAGCTCGCCGTCCTCGACGACGACGCCGAACTCGAGCGAGAACCAGAACACGCGCGACAGGAAGCGCAGCGACTCCTCCTCGCGCAGGCGTGCGGCGGCGGCGCCGGCGCGGCGGTGCAGCTCGCCGAACGTGGGCGTCGCGAGCAGGTGGCCGTGGCCGATGACCTCGTGGACGATGTCCGGCTCGGGCGTGTACAGCGGCATCGCCGGGTGGCGCACGTACTGCGTCGAATGGAAGATGCGGTCGCCGAGCGCCGCGTAGAACGTGCGCAGGTCGACGAGGCCGGCGGCCGGCACGTAGCTCCAGCCGCTGCGCGCGACGAGCCGCTGCGAGACCTCGTCCAACCCGGGCACGTGGTCGGCGGGAAGGTCGAGCTCGGCGAGCGCAGCGCGGAACTCGCCGACGGCGTAGCGCTCGTGCAGGGGCGCGAGCGCGCGGCAGACGGTGCGCCAGACCTCCTGCTCGTCCGCCTGGTACTCGATCCGGGGAGCGCGCCGGCCCGGACGCCATGCGAGCGCCGCGGCGGCGATCTCGTTGCGCCGGCGGCGGTACCCTGGGTCGTTCGCGCCGGGATGACCGTCGTGCAGGTGGACTGTGACGTCGCCGGCTGCGCCGGTGGTCACGGGGGAGTACAGCTGAGCTTCCTCGAACACCGTCTGCTCCTCTCTCGTCTCAGAGAGAGTCGGGCGTCCGGAGCCGCATTGCAAGTCTGCTCATTTCAACAGATCAATCAGGACAACGGATACGCCAATCGGGCTGAGATACTGGTCAACTTGTCCATCGATCGCCTCGACGCCCGGCTCATCGCAGCACTGCGCAGCTTTCCTCGCGTGGGCCTGCTCGAGATCGCGCGCCAGCTCGGCGTCGCCCGCGGCACCGTGCAGGCGCGCCTCGCCAAGCTCGAGTCGCGCGGCGTCATCACCGGCCACGGGCCGGAGGTCGACCCGGTCGCGATGGGCTACGGGATCAGCGCGTTCATCCTCATCGAGCTCGCCCAGGGCGAGCTCGCCGCGGCCGTCGACGTGATGGAGTCGATCCCCGAGCTGCTCGAGGCCGATGCGATCTCGGGGCCGCAGGACCTCATCTGCCGGGTCGTCGCGCGCGACACCGAGCATCTGCAGGAGATCGTCAACAGGCTGACCGCGACGCCGGCGATCCGGCGCTGCACGAGCTACATCGTGCTCACGCGGCAGGTGCCGCCGCGTACGATGCCGCTGATCGAGGCCGCAGCGCAACCCACCCGGGGCGCAGGGCGTTAGACGAGACATGCGACGGCGACGCGATCAGGCCGCAGACGGAGGGGAGGTGCCCGGGCCGATGGGCGCCCCCAAGCGTTCGAACATCCGCCCCGAGATCCAGGCGCTGCGCGCCCTCGCGGTGCTGACGGTCGTCGTCTACCACGTCTGGCCGGAGGCGATGCCGGGCGGCTTCGTCGGCGTCGACGTGTTCTTCGCGATCTCGGGATTTCTCATCACGGCGCACCTCCTGCGCGAGGTCGACAAGAGCGGGACCGTGTCGCTCTGGCAGTTCTGGGCGCGCCGCGCACGGCGTCTGCTGCCGGCCGCGCTGCTGACGCTGTTCGTCTGCGCCGTCGCGACGATCGCGCTCGTGCCGCAGCTGTACTGGCAGCAGTTCCTGACGGAGATCGGGACGAGCACCGCCTACGTGCAGAACTGGCAGCTGGCGTCCGACGCCGTCGACTATCTCGCGGCCGACAACCGTCCCTCCCCGGTGCAGCACTTCTGGTCGCTCTCGGCCGAGGAGCAGTTCTACGTGCTCTGGCCGCTGCTGATCCTCGTCGCGGCGTGGACCGCGCGGCGGCGCCTGGCGATCACCGCCGTCCTGCTCCTCGTGACCGGGCTGAGCCTGTGGTACTCGATCGTCGAGACGGCGCAGAACCCCGCGGCGGCGTACTTCATCACCCCGACGCGGGCGTGGGAGTTCGGCGCGGGCGGCCTGCTCGCGCTGCTGGGCGCGCGCGCGGCGCTGCCCGACCGGGCGCGCGCGCTGCTGTCGTGGGCGGGCATCGGCGCCGTCGCGTACGCGGCCGTCTTCTACAGCACCGAGACGGCGTTCCCGGGCTGGGCGGCGGCCGTCCCGGTGCTCGGCGCGCTGGCGGTCATCCACGCCGGCATGCCGACCGCGCGCTGGGCGCCGTCGCCGATCCTGCGGACCCGGCCCGCGCAGTTTCTCGGCGACATCTCGTACTCCGTCTACCTGTGGCACTGGCCGCTGCTCGTGTTCGCGCCCTTCGTCTTCGCCGACCCGGGCCCGATCGCGCTCAGGATCGCGGTGCCGGTGCTGACGGTCCTGCTGGCCTGGGTGACGAAGATCCTCGTCGAGGACCCGGTGCGCCGCAGCGCCTGGCTGTCGGCGCAGCCGCGGATGACCTTCGCCTGCAGCGCTGCGGCGACCGCCGTGCTCGCCGCGGTGCTCGTCGGCGGCACCTCGCACGTCGAGGCGCAGATCCGCGAGGCCGAGCGCGAGCAGGTCACGCTCGCCGCCGACAACCCCGACTGCTTCGGCGCGGCGGCGCGCGACCGGCTCAAGCCATGCAAGAACGAGGAGCTGCGCACGCAGGTCGTGCCGCTGCCGGTCGCCGCCAGGAGCGAGCGCAACGCGCCCTGCGCGAACTTCAGCAGGCAGAGCGGCGTGAGCGTCTGCGAGTTCGGCGTCGAGCGGGCGCGCGCGCGCAGGACCGTGGCGCTGCTCGGCGACAGCCACGCGTCGCACTGGCGCGCGGCGCTGGACGTGGTCGCGCGCGACCTCGGCTGGCACGGACTGTCGGTGACGCGGACGAGCTGCGTGTTCTCCAAGGCGACGAAGCTCACGCCCGAGCCGACGCGCTCGCAGTGCCTGCGCTGGGTCAGGAACGTGCCGCGCTTCTTCCGCGAGCGCCCCGAGATCGACACGGTCTTCATCGTCGCGCTCACCGGCGGCACGGTCGCCGTCCCCAGAGGTCAGACGATGTTCGAGGCGAAGATGAACGGCGTCCGGCGCGCGTGGAAGACGCTGCCCGACAGCGTCAAGCACATCGTGGTCATCCGCGACACGCCGAGGATCTTCAGCAACACCGTCGAGTGCATCGACAGGGCGATCGCGGCCGAGCGGCGGGCCGGCCTGAGCTGCGCGGTTCCGCGCAAGTCGGCGCTCCACGAGGACCCGGCCGTCATCGCGGCGCGCAAGGAGCACTCGCCCCGCTTGCAGGCGATCGACCTCACCGACGTGTTCTGCGGCAAGCGCCTGTGCTACCCGGTGATCGGCGGCGCGCTGGTCTACAAGGACCTGCACCACTTCACGCTCGTCTTCGCCGAGACGCTCGGCCTGCCGCTGGGGCGCAAGATCGCGGCGCTGATGCGGGAGTGGAACCAGGTTCGCTGAGCAGCCTGCGGCGACGCGCTCAGCGCGCACGCCCTCGCCGGATGCAGCTCAGGGCGCTCCGAGCCGGGCCGGACAGCCGGCGTTCACGGCGTCGGCGATCATCGCGCTGCGGTAGCGGTAGCCCTCGGCGTCGGCGTGCAGCCCGTCGGGCAGGAACACCGCGCCGCCGGTGACGGCGTGCTCCCAGTCGACGACGACGAGCCGCGGCTCGCGCTTCTTGAGCCTGTGCAGCACGCGGTTGAGCGCCCGGTACGGCCCTTTGCGCCGCGGGCGGATGATCGTCGACCACACGACGCACGTGTCGAAGGGCAGCAGCGCCATCGTCCGGCGCAGGCGGTCGCGGAACCGCCGCGGATCGCCGCCGTCGTTCGTGCCCAGGCTGACGACCACGGTCCGCGGGGTCAGCGTGCGCAGGGACATGCGCAGCAGGCGCATCCCCTGCGGCGTCGTGATGCCGTTGCGCACGTCCGAGACGAGGTTGCGGTCGGCGAGCATCGGGCCGAGGAACGGCTGCGTGCCGACGGCGAGCGAGTCGCCGACGACGAGCACGTCGCCGTCGGCCGCGCGCGCCTGCGGCGCGCCGGCTGCGAGCAGGACGAGCACGGCCGCGAGCGCGAGCCAGGCGCTCAGGCCAGGCACGTGCACGGCGCCGCGATCGGCGGCAGAAGCGAGTCCACGACCGTGAATGCTCTCAATCCCGACGTTCGTCCGACGGCCGCCCCGCGCGACCCGCGACGGATTATCCGCGCGCAGTCAAGCTGCGGCTGATCGTCGTCGGATCGCCGGCGTCGGCGGTCGCCTCGATCTGCAGCGTGACGGTCAGCGCGCGCCGCGCCTTCATCGCCTTGCGCAGCCGCGCGAGCTGCGTGCGCGTCAGCCTGACGCGCACGATCTTCGCCTCGCCCGCGGCCAGCTCGGCGGTCGCCGGGCGCAGGCTCACCGAGACCGCGCGCTTGCGCTTCCGGGGCTTGTGGCGCTCGGTCAGCGTGCCCGTCACCTCGACGCGGCAGATCGTGTCGCAGCCGACGCGCAGCGGCAGCTGGCGCATGGTGAACAGCCTGCCGGTGCGCAGGACCTTCACGTCGAGCTCGGGCCCGAGCGGCGGCGGCAGCGTCGGCGCCTTCGGCGGCGGCGGGTTTCCGAGCGGCGCCGTGGCGACGCAGGGCGGCGCCTCCGGCACGGCGAGCACGAACTGCTGGACGCGGTGGTTGCGCGTGTCGGTCACGGTCAGCACGCCGCGGCAGTCGACGACGACGCCCGTCGGGTTGATGAACTGGCCGGGCCCTATCCCGCGCTCGCCGAACATGCCCAGCCGCTCGCCGTTCGGGCCGAAGCGCTGGATGCGGTTGTTGCCGCGGTCGGCGACCCACAGCTTCCCGCCGGCGTCGAGCGCGATCTGCGCCGGCGCCGAGAGCTTGCCGAGCGTCCGGCCCGAGCCGCCGAAGCGCGTCACGACGGCGCCCTGCGCGTCGAAGACCGTGATCCGGTTGTTCGTCGCGCTGGCGTACGTGCGCGCGCCGTCCGGCGTCACGGCGACGCCGCGCACCCTGCCGGCGTCCGTCCAGGCGCCGAGATAGTCGCCTGCTGTCGTGAAGCGCACGATCCGGCTGTTGCCCGTGTCGGCGACGCTGACGATGCCGTTGGCGATCGAGATCGCCAGCGGGTCGAGCAGCTGCCCCGGCCCGCTGCCCTGGGCGGCGATCGTGCGCGCCGGCAGCCCCGTTGCGCGCGAGAAGACGAAGATCCGCCCGCGCCGCCGGTCGAGCACGTAGGCATCGCCGGCGGCGTCGAAGGCGACCGCGACGGGCGAGCGCAGGATCGTCGGGCCGGGGGCGGGGGAGCCCCAGCTCGAGGCGACCGAGCCGTCGGGACTCAGCAGCTCGATGCGGCCGTTGATCGAGTCGGCGACCGCGCGCACGCCGCCTGCGTCGGCGGCGAGGCCGAGCGGCGTGTTGAACTGGCCCCTGCCGCGGCCCGAGACGCCCCACGAGCGCAGCAGCCCGCCGCTGCGGTTGAACACGTCGATGCGGTCGTTGCCGGTGTTCGTGACGTACAGCGCGCCCGTCGCGTCGGACGCGATCGCGCGCGGGAAGGCGAGCTGGCCGGGGCCGGTGCCGTAGTGGCCCCAGCGGGCCTTGTACTTGTAGTCGGGCTGGGGCCCGAAGCGCAGCACGCGCTGGTTGATGTCGTCGGCGACGAAGACGCGGCCCTGCGGGTCGATCGCGACGCCGAACGGGAAGCTGAACTGGTTGCCGCGCGCGCCCTGCCCGCTGCCCACGGTGCGGATCACGCGCCCGCCGAAGTCGATCACGACGAGGCGGTGGTTCTTGTCGTCGGCGACGATCAGCCGCTGGCCGCGAACCGCCAGCCCGCGCGGGTTGTAGAGCAAGCCGGGCGGGACGATCTCGGTCGCGCCGGAGCCGTCGAGGTTGAAGCGCTGCAGGCGGTTGTTGAGGCTGTCGGAGACGAACAGCAGGTTGCCCGACGTCACGAGCCCTCCGCCGGCGGGCGCGTCGTTGCCCCCGCCCTTGCCGAAGTTGAACTCGCCCAGGCCCGTGCCGCGGCGCCCGAACGAGCCCAGCAGGTTGCCGGCCGCGTCGAAGCGGTCGATCCGGTTGCTGCCGTCGGCGACGAACAGCGTGTTGTCGGCGGCGACCGTGATCGCCCCGACCGACGTCAGCTCGCCCGGGCGCGGGCCCGCGCGCCCGATCTCGCGCCGAAACGCGCCGTCGGGCCCGAAGACCTGGATCACGCTCGAGGACTGGTCGGCGACGTAGACCGCGCCGTCGGGCCCGATCGCGACCGACTGCGGAAAGCGCAGGACGCCGCCGCCGCGCTGCCCCACCTGCGAGCTGGCGACGTACGGGCAGAGGGGCGCGGCGCCGGGGCATGCCGACTGCGCGTGCGCGTTCGCCGGCGTCACGAGAGCCGCGATCGCGCACGCGATCGACAGCGCGCAAGCCGCGACGCCCCGCCGGCGGCGATCGCTGATCGGAGCCATCGTCGCCTGAACCACCGCCGGCGACGATAGTCGCGCCCGTCGGCGCGGATGCAGGCCCGGGTATGGTCGCCCGCAGAGCGGAGGCGCCGATCGATCGGGCCTCTCGACGCCCTACTGGCGAGCCGTCACGTGGCGCTCGAGCACCGCGCGCAGCTGCGGCGCGGGAACCGCTCCGACGACGCGGTCGATCTCCTGGCCGTCCTTCAGCAGTACGAGCAAGGGGATGCCCTGCACGTCGAACCGCGCGGCGATCGCGGGCGCCTCGTCGACGTTGAGCTTCACGACCTTCAGCCGCCCGGCGAACTCGCGGCCCATCTGCTCGACGATCGGCGAGACCATCCGGCAGGGACCGCACCACGGCGCCCAGAGGTCCACCAGCGCGGGGATCGACGCGGCGATCTCCTCGTCGAATCCGCCGGCGTCGGCGTCGACGATCCACGGCAGGACCGTGTGGCAGGCGCTGCAGCGCGGGACGCCGTTCGGCGTGGGCCGCACGCGGTTCTTCGTCGCGCAGCTGGGGCACGTGATGATGGTCGGCTTCGCTGCCATCGCGCTTCAGGCTACTTCCCCGGGCCGGCGCGGCTGGGGCGTGCGTTTGCGCGGTGACCGCCGGGGGGGCATCATCGCGGCATGAGCACAACGCACCCGCCGGACGAGGTCAGCGCGCTGCAGGAAGCAGCCGGCGCCGCGGAGTTCGAGCTGACGCTGGCCTACGAGGAGATCGCTCAGAAGGTCGCCGCCGGCGACCGGTTCACCAGCACTCAGCAGAACGCGGCCGCGCAGCTGCTCGAGGTGTCCGCCGCGGTGCGCGAGCTGGTCGCCGAAGCGCGCGACCTGCGCGAGCGGGGCGCGACCCGCACGACCGTCGCGTCGCGCGCGCACCAGCTTGCCGCGCGGACCGCGGAGCTGCGCGCGGCGTTCGGCGGGCAGCCGGTCAGCCAGATCGACGGCGCCGAGCGTCCGGGGCGCGCGGGCGGCGGCGCGGGGCAGGCGTGGCGCGGTGGGGCAACCGTGGGATCAGCGCCTCGCGGATTGCCGCGCGTGCCGCGGCGCGGCCGTTGACGCCGTGCACGGCGCCGCCCGGGAAGGTCGACGCGCTCCCCAGATAGAGCCCGCGCAGCGGCGTCCGGTAGGGGGCCAGCGACGGGGCGGGACGGAAGATCACCTGGTCGAGCGTGTAGGAGCCCGCGCCGACGTCACCTCCGACGAGGTTCCGGTTGCGCTCCTCGAGCTGGCCCGGGAGCATCACGTGCCGGGCGAGGACGAGGTCGCGGAAGCCGGGCGCGAAGCGCTCCATCTGCGTCTCCATCCGCTCGACGTGGCGCTCGCCCTCCTTCGCCCAGTCGACGCCATGCGGACCGTGCGTGTAGGCCCAGGCGGTGTGCTTGCCCGCAGGCGCGCGCGAGGGGTCCGACACCGACTGCTGCCCCGTGAGCATGAACGGCCGGTCCGCCAGACCGCTGTCACCCGTCGGCGCGACCGCCTGCAGGACCTCGTCGTCCGACAGCGCGCCCATCCGCTGGAGGATCTGCGGGAACCTGCCCGCGTGTGGTGCGAGCGGCTCCTTGAGGATCTTCGACGCCCGGGTCAGTGGCAGCAGCTCGGTCGCGAGCTGCTTGATGAGGTCCGAAGGCCTGACGCACATCCGGTACTCGGGCCGCATCAGGACCTGTGCCGCCTGGTTGCCCGTGTACATCGTGACGGATCCGCGGTCGACGCCGAGGCCCTGGGCGTGCATGAACATCAGGGCTTCCTGTGTCACCTTCTCGGCCTCGACATCGATGTTGCCCGTCGTCCGACCCC
>JAHWJE010000002.1 GCA_019348575.1 Actinomycetota bacterium
TGACGACCCCCTACGGAGCGACCGGCGACGCCCTCGCCGCGCCGCTCGGGCGCTGGGACTCGGTCTGGTTCATGGCGATCGCAGCAGACGGCTACGACGGCGGCGACCGCGAGGCCTTCTTCCCGCTCTACCCGCTGGTGGTGCGGCTCGCCGGCGCGCCGCTGGGCTCGGCGCTCGTCGGCGGCGCGCTGGCGTCGACGGCGCTGCTCGCCGTCGCCCTCGTCCTGCTGCACCGGCTCGTCGCCCTGGACCACCCGCGCGCCGTCGCGCGCAACGCCGTCCTCGTGACCGCGCTGTTTCCGATGTCGTTCTTCTTCTCGGCGGTCTACAGCGAGTCGCTGTTCCTCGCGCTGTCGATCGGCGCGATCTACGCCGCGCGGCGCGAGCGCTGGGCGTGGGCGGGCGCGCTGGGCCTGCTTGCCGCGACCACGCGCAGCGCCGGCGTGCTGCTGCTCGTTCCGCTGGCGATGATCTACCTGTGGGACACCGGGCGGCCGAGCCTGCGCGCGATGCGGCCGCTGCGCGCCGACGCGCTGTGGCTGGCGCTCGTGCCGCTCGGCCTGGCCGCGTACTGCGGCTTCCTCGCGCTCGACGGCCACGACCCGCTCGCGCCCTTCGACGCCCAGGAGGTGTGGTTTCGCTCGTTCGCCGGGCCGTTCGCGGGCGCCTGGGACGGGCTCGTCGCCGCCGTGCAGGGCGCGCGCCAGCTGCTGTCGGGAGCCCGCGAGCCGGTCTACTTCACCGCTGCCGGCGGCGATCCGTTCGTCGCCGCGCGCCACAACATCCACCTGCTCGTGTGGCTCGCGCTCGCGCTCGTCGCGGTCGTCGGCGTGCTGCGCCGGCTGCCGGCGGCCTACGGCGCCTACGTCGTCGCGGCGCTCGCGCTGCCGCTCTCCTACCCCGTCGGCCCGCAGCCGCTGATGTCGCTGCCGCGCTTCGTCGCGGTGCTCTTTCCGCTGGCGATCTGGCTCGCGCTCTGGATGACGGGTCGCGCGATGCGCGAGCGGCTCGTCCTGGCCGCGTTCGCGGTCGCTCTGGCGGTGTACACGGGGATCTTCGCGACGTGGCACTGGGTCGCGTAGTCACGCTCGACGCGCTCGGCACGCTCGTCGAGCTCGAGCGGCCGGCGCCGCGGCTGGTCGCCGAGCTGCGCGCCCGCGGCCTGCAGGTGGGCGAGGCGCAGGCGGCGGCTGCCCTGCGCGCCGAGATCGCCTACTACCGCGCCCACCACGACAGCGCCGCCGACGCCGCGTCGCTGGCGCTGCTGCGCGACCGCTGCGCCGCGGTCCTGCGCGTCGCGCTCGCGCGGGCCGGCGCCGATGCCGCCGCGATCGCACCGGCGGACCTGCGCGACGCGCTGCTCGCGGCGCTGCGCTTTCGCCCGTTCGACGACGTCCCCGCCGCGCTCGCCGAGCTGCGCGCCGCCGGCCACCGCCTCGTCGTCGTCTCCAACTGGGACGTGTCGCTGCACGACATGCTGCGCGAGACCGGCCTCGACATGCTCGTCGACGCAGCGATCAGCTCCGCCGAGGCGGGCGAGCGCAAGCCGGCGCCCGACATCTTCCGGCGGGCGCGGGCGCTCGCCGGCGGCGAGCGCGACGGGCCCGCGCTGCACGCCGGCGACTCGCTCGAGCTCGACGTCGCCGGTGCGCTCGGCGCGGGGATGGAGGCGGTGCTCGTCGCCCGCGCGGGCAGCCCGGCGGGCGTCCCGCGCGGCGTGCCGGTGCTCTCTTCGCTGGCCGGGCTCGCGGCGCTCGCCGCGTAACCTGCGCTGACGATGTCCGACGCGCCGCCCCCGCCGCCCCCGCCGCCGAGCGCGCCGTCGCAGCCGCCCGAGCCCGCGCCGCCAGGCCGGCTCGCGCCCTCGCCGCCAGCGCCGGCCGGGCGCGCCGCGTGGCCTGCGTGGCTCTCCGCGGCGGCCTTCGCGGCCGGCTTCGGGGCCACGATCGTGCTCGGGCTCTTCGTGTTCGTCGCTGCGACCGCGGCCGGGGTGCACGAGGATGCGCCGGGGATCAAGATCGGCCTCACGCTCGTGCAGAACGTCGCGCTCGTCGGCGCGGCGCTCTTCTTCGCGTCGCTGGGCAGCGGGCGCGCGGCGGCCGCCGACTTCGGCCTGCGCCGCTCGCGGTTCTGGCGCAGCGTCGGGCTGCTGCTCGCCGTCTGGATCGCGTTCTTCATCCTCAGCGGGATCTGGGCCGTCGCCCTCGATCTCGACCAGCGCCAGGACCTGCCCGAGGAGCTCGGCGCCGACGGCCCGCTGCTCAACGCGCTCGCCGTCGTCGTGCTCGTCACCGTCATCGCGCCGCTGGGGGAGGAGCTCTTCTTCCGCGGCTTCTTCTTCGGCGCGCTGCGCAACTGGAGGGGCCCGTGGCCGGCGGCGGCGCTCACCGGCGTCGTCTTCGGCGGCATCCACGTCGGCTCGGCGCCGGTCGGCTACCTCGTTCCGCTGATGATCCTCGGCGCGGCCCTGTGCCTGCTCTACGAATGGACCGGCTCGCTGTATCCGCCGATCGCGCTGCACGCGCTCAACAACTCGATCGCGCTGGGCGCGAACCTCGACTGGGACTGGCAGATCCCGGCCATGATGGTCGGCTCGACGGCGGTCGCGCTGCTGTGCGCGTGGCTGCTGGCGCGGCTGATCGGCGACCGGCGCCCGCCGCCGGCGACGAGCGCGCCCGCGCCCGGCCCGGGCTGACCCGCGACCCCGCGCTGCGCCTCCTGGCATAGTGGCGGCGCATGCGCCGAGCCGCCGCCGTCTTCGCTCTCCTCCTGACGGCGTCCGTGCCGGCCGTCGCGCCGGCCCAGGCGCCGGTCGCGCCCGCCGCTCCCCCGACGCCCGTCCAGACGCAGATGGCGCTGCAGGTCGCGCGCGTCGGCGCGCGGGCGACGGTGCTGACCCGGTCGCGCGTGCGCGTGCGCGGCACGACCGGCGCGTTCGTCCCCGGGCAGAGCGTGACCGTGCGCTTCTTCATCGCCGGCAGCAAGCGCGCGGCGCGCCGCGTCGCGCTGACGCCGCAGCCCGACGGGACCGGCCGCTTCCAGCTCTCCTACCGGCCGCTGCGGCCCGGCACGCTGCGCATCAGCGCGACGCACGAGGCGACGCCGCAACTCGCCGCGCTCGCTGCCAGGGCGCGGCCCGTCGACGTCATCCCCCGCCGCGTCACGCCCGGCAGCGGCGCCGCGTCGATTCGCGCGCTGCAGCGCCGCCTGCGCCGCCTGGGCTACGTCACGGGGTCGCCGGGGTCCTTCGACGCGCGCACCGCGCGCGCCGTGCTGGCCTTCCGCAAGGTGACCGGGATGGCACGCACGACGAGCGCATCGGTCGGCGTCATGCGCGCGATCGCGCGCGGCAGGGGCGCCTTCAAGATCCGCTTTCCGCAGCACGGCCGGCACATCGAGGCCGACCTCTCACGACAGGTCATCGCGCTGATCGAGCGCGGCCGCGTGCGACGGATCTATCCCGTCTCGTCGGGCGCGCCGAGCACGCCGACGGTGCGCGGCTCCTTCAAGGTCTATTCCAAGACGCCCGGCACGAACGCCAACGGGATGGTCCATTCGGCGTACTTCACCGGCGGCTACGCGACCCACGGCTATCCGTCGGTGCCGGTCTACCCGGCCAGCCACGGCTGCCTGCGGGTGCCGATCCCCGACGCGCTCAGCCTCTTTCGGTGGATCAGGATCGGGACGCCGGTCGACGTCTACCGGTGAGCGCGGGCGAGCCGCGCCCCTTCGCGGATCGCGCCAGGAAGCCGAGCAGCACGCCGTAGGCGAGCAGCGCGAGCAGGGCCGGCACGCCGCGCCGCACCCAGCGGCTGTCGTCGTTCTCCGCCACCGCCGCGAACGGCCTGAGCAGCACGTCGTTGACGTCGTCGATCTGCTCGCGGAGGTCGCCGTGGCGCCGCTCGCGCTCGCGCTCGCCGGCGGGCGTCGGATCGGCCGCGCTCGGCTCGTTGGTCACCCGGCTGCGCGAGGCGTCCGACGCGCGATCGAAGTCGTCGATCGCGAACAGCACGAAGCCGGCGGCGACGATCAGGCTGAGGGCGATCGCGAGGTGGCGCAGTACGCGTTCGGGCACAGCTCTAAGGTACGGCGCCGATGAGCGCCCGTGGACGACTGGCCGACGAGCTGCGCGAGCATGCGCTGGTCATCGGCGAGGTGACGCTGACGAGCGGGCTGACCGCGCAGTACTACGTCGACGCCAAGCGCGCGATCCTGCGCCGCACGGGCTTCATGGCGCTCGCCGAGCTGCTCGCCGAGCGCGCCGAGCAGTGGCGCGCGAGCGCTGTCGGCGGGATGACGATGGGCGCCGACGCCGTCACCTGCGCGGCGCTTGCCGGCGGCGCCGACGTCAAGGGCTTCTTCGTACGCAAGGAGGTCAAGCGCCACGGCCTGTCGCGGCGCATCGAAGGGCCGCTGCTGGCCCCCGAGGACCGCTGCCTGGTCGTCGAGGACGTCGTCAGCACGGGCGGCTCGACGGTCGCGGCGATCGAGGCGCTGCAGGAGGCCGGCCATGAGATCTGCGGCGTCGTCAGCGTGCTCGATCGGCTCGCCGGCGGTGGCGAGCGGATCGAGGCCGCCGCGGGCGCGCCGTACGTCGCGCTCGTCACGATCGACGACGTCTACCCGCAGCGCCCGGACCGCTGAGCGCGGTGCCAGGCGCTGGGCGCTAGAGGTCGAGGTCGACCCGCACGACGAGCAGGTCGCTGCCCATCGCGCGCACCCCGTAGCGGTTGATCGGCGAGATCGAGCGCAGCCGCACGCGCGGGTCGTCGCCGTCGAGCACCTGCGCCGTGCCGCTGCGCCAGCCTTCGCGCAGCCGGATCCGCACGCGCGGATCGGCCAGGATGTTGCGCACGTACGCCGCCTTGGATCCCATCTCGGCGACGATCCAGAACGTGTTCGTCGCGCGCTCGAGGCCGTTGGAGACCGGCGTCCTGCGCGGCCGGCCGCTCTTGCGGCCGGTCGTCTCGAGCAGCGCGATCCCCGGCGCCAGCCCGCGCGCGGCGAGCGCCCGGATCGGCGGGTTGAACACGTGCACCTGAAGGGCGGTGACGAGCCGGCGCTTGAGATCTGGCGACGCCACGGGCGCGCGAGTCTAGTGGCGGTGGTCGCAAGCTCGAGAAGCCCACGGCACCGCTGATCCAGTGGCTCAAGCCGCGTGCACGGGCTCTGAGCCGGCGTTCCTCGCCGCGGCGCCGACCATCTCCTGGATCGAGCTGCAGCCGTGTTCTCGTGCGCGAGCCGCGAGGTGGTCGTTGACCGCGCGTGGCCACAGGGGGCCGCCGTACACGAAGCCGGTGTATGCCTGGACGAGCGTCGCGCCGGCGAGGATCCGCTCCCACGCGTCGTCAGGCGTGCCGATCCCGCCGACGGCGACGAGGACGAGATCGTCGCCCACGCGCGCACGTAGCCGGCGCAGGACCTCGAGCGCGCGTGGCTTCAACGGCGCACCCGACAGCCCGGCGGGCTCGTCCGGCCGGCGGTAGCGCGACTCGAACCCGGTCCGATCGATCGTCGTGTTCGTCGCGACGAGACCCGCCAGCTTGCGCTCGAGCGCGAGGTCGGCAACGGCGTCGATCTCCTCGTCGGCGAGATCCGGACCGAGCTTGACGAGCAGCGGGACGGCGAGCTCGAGTCGAGCGAGCTCGTCCTGGACGTCGGCGATCAGGATGCGCAGGATCTCGCTGGCCTGCATCCCGCGAAGGCCGGGGGTGTTCGGCGAGCTGACGTTCAGCACCAGGTAGTCGGCCAGGTGCGCGAGCTCGCGCACCGAGCGGCGGTAGTCCTCGCCCGCCTGCTCGATCGCAACGGGCGCCGACTTGCCGATGTTCACGCCGACGACGAGACCCTCGGGCCTGCTGCGAGCGAGCCGCCTCGCGATCGCCTCGGCGCCGTCGTTGGGAAAGCCCATCCAGTTCAGCAGGCCGCCGACCGCGACCAGGCGCTCGACCCGGCGACCGCGGAAGCCCGGCTGTGGCCGCGCCGTGGCGGTGCCCACCTCGACGGATCCGAACCCGATCATGCCGAGCCCCTCGTACCAGGTCGCGTTCTTGTCGACCCCGGCGGCCACTCCCAGCGGGGTGCTGAAGGACGTCCCGAACGCGTGCACGCGGAGAATCGGGTCGTCGGGGCCGAGCCGGCGCTTCACGGCGCGGCGCAGAGGGCCGATCCGCCCGGCAGCACCGAGCGTCCGGGCGGCGAGGGCGTGCGCGAGTTCCGGCGGGATGTGCCGCAGGATCAGCCTGAAGAAGGTCTCGTAGTTCACGACGGAGAGCGCGAGCTCGGGCCGGGCAGCGATGCTGCGGGCGCCGGAGCGTCCATGAGCGTACCCTGACCGCCGCTCGGCGGCCGGATCGGGCCGTGCCGCGATGTGGCCGCGCGGGCAGCGGGGTTGTCGCGTGCAGTGCCCCAGGCAGGAGTCGAACCTGCGGCCTACCGCTTAGGAGGCGGTCGCTCTGTCCACTGAGCTACTGGGGCGCCGTGGTGGACCTCGCCCCCGAGGGTACCCGCGGCGGCGTCTCGCTCGCCGCGGCGGGGCTGGCCGGCGAGCGCCCCGACGCTGCGGCCTCGGCGGCGGTGACGTTGAGCGGGAAGTGGCAGGCGGCGAGATGGCCGCCGGCGTACTCGCTCAGGCGCGGAACCTCGCGGCGGCAGATGTCCTGCGCGCGCGGGCAGCGAGTGCGAAAGACGCAGCCCGAGGGCGGATCGACCGGCGACGGCGGTTCGCCGCTGATCACGGCGCGCTCGCGGGCGCGGTTCTCGCGCGGGTCGGGGATCGGGATCGCCGACAGCAGCGCGCGGGTGTAGGGATGGATCGGCTTGACGTAGAGCTCCTCCGACGGCGAGAGCTCCATGATCCGCCCGAGGTACATCACCGCGATCCGGTCTGACACGTGGCGTACGACGGACAGGTCGTGGGCGACGAAGAGGTACGTCAGGCCGAGGTCGTCCTGCAGGTCGTCGAGCAGGTTGACGATCTGCGCCTGGATCGAGACGTCGAGCGCGCTGACGGGCTCGTCGAGCACGATCAGCTTCGGCTCCAGGGCGAGCGCGCGCGCGATCCCGATGCGCTGGCGCTGGCCGCCCGAGAACTCGTGCGGAAAGCGGCTGAGGTGCTCGCGCTGCAGTCCGACGCGGTCCAGCAGCTCGGCCGAGCGCGCGGCGATCTTCGCCTTGTCGACGCCGTGCAGGGCCAGCGGCGCGCCGATGATCTGGCCGATGCGCTTGCGCGGGTTCAGCGACGCGAACGGGTCCTGGAAGACCATCTGCATCTCGCGCCGCACGGGCTTGAGGTTGTGGCGGCCGGCCTTCGTGATGTCCTGGCCGCGGAAGCTGATCGTGCCGGCGGTCGCGTCGAGCAGGCGCATGATCGTCCGCGACAGCGTCGTCTTGCCGCAGCCCGACTCGCCGACGAGGCCGAGCGTCTCGCCCTCGTGCAGGTGAAGGGTCACGTCGTCGACCGCGTGCACGTTGCCCACGACGCGGTCGATCAGCAGCCCCTTCTTGATCGGGAAGTACTGCTTGACGTGCTCGGCGGCGAGCAGCACCGGGCGCCGGCCGTCGGCGTGCTCGGCGACGGGCGCCGTCTTCGCCGTCGCGCTCACTGCGTCACGCCTCCGGCCACGAGCCCGATCTGGCCCTGCGTCTCGCGCAGCTCGCGCTTGCGCTCGGGCTCGAGCACGCAGCGGTCCGTGTGGCCGCTGTCGCCGCCGACGCGCGCCAGCAGCGCCGGGGTGGGCAGGCAGGCGTCGTGCGCGTGCGGGCAGCGCGGGCGGAAGTGGCAGCCCTGCGGCGGCGTGATGAGCGACGGCGGCAGCCCCGGGATCGACGGCAGGCGGCCGGGTCGCGGCCGGTCGACGCGGGTGATCGAGCCCAGCAGCCCCCATGTGTAGGGGTGCTGCGGGTTGTAGAAGATCTCGTCCGTCGCGCCCTGCTCGACGATCCGCCCGGCGTACATCACCGCGATCCGGTCGGCGATGTCGGCCACGACGCCGAGGTCGTGCGTCACGAGCACGATGGCGGCGTTCGTGCGCGCGCGCAGCTCCTTGAGCAGCTCGAGGATCTGCGCCTGGATCGTCACGTCGAGCGCCGTCGTCGGCTCGTCGGCGATCAGCACGGCGGGCTCGCAGGACAGCGCCATCGCGATCATCACGCGCTGGCGCATGCCGCCGGAGAACTCGTGCGGGTAGGCGTCGAAGCGCTCCCGTGCGCGCGGGATCCCGACGCGCTCGAGCAGCGCGACGACCTGATCGCGCGCCTCGGCGCCGGTCACGTCGCGGTGGGCCTGGATCTGCTCGACGATCTGGCGGCCGATGCGGTGCACCGGGTTCAGCGACGTCATCGGGTCCTGGAAGATCATCGCGATCTCCTCGCCGCGGACCTTGCGCAGCTCGTCGTCGCGGGCCGTGACGAGCTCGAGGCCGCGCAGCTTCGCCGAGCCGCGGAAGCGCGCGTTGGGCGAGCGCGTGAGGCCCATCAGCGTCATCGCCGTCACCGACTTGCCCGAGCCCGACTCGCCGACGACGGCGAGCACCTCGCCCGCGTGCAGCTGGAACGACACCTCGTCGACGGCCTGCACGATCCCCTCCTCGGTCGCGAAGGAGACGTTGAGGTCCTGCACGTCGAGCAGCAGCTCCGAGCGGGATGCCATCAGGAGACCCGGATGCGCGGGTCGAGCGCCGCGTAGACGATGTCGACGAGCGTGTTGAGCAGCACGATGAAGAACGCGCCGAACATCGTCACGGCGAGCACCGGCGGCACGTCGAGCTGCCCGATCGACTCGGCGAAGTACTGCCCGACGCCCTGCAGGTCGAAGACGGTCTCCGTCAGGATCGCGCCGCCGCCGAGCACCAACCCGAAGTCCAGCCCCCACAGCGTGACGATCGGGATCAGCGCGTTGCGCAGGACGTGGTGGATCATCACGCGGCGCTCGCTCAGCCCCTTCGCGCGCGCGGTGCGCACGTAGTCGTCGTTGATCGTGTCGAGGACGCTGGAGCGCAGCACGCGCGAGTAGACGCCGATGAACAGCGCCGCCAGCACGAACCACGGCAGGATCATGTGCTTGACCCACTCCCACAGGCCCGCCTCGCCGATCTCCGCGTAGCCGCCGTTGGGAAACAGGCCGAGCTTGAAGCCGAGGTAGTAGCTGGCCAATGCGCCCAGCCAGAACACCGGCATCGAGACGCCGATCAGCGCGAGCACCGTGACGACGGTGTCGGAGAAGCGCCCGGCGTGGATCGCGGTGTAGAGGCCCAGCGCGACGCCGAGCGAGAACCAGATCAGCGCGGCGCCGATCGCCAGCGCGAAGGTGCGCGGGAGCCCGCGGACGATCTCCTCGACGACGTTGGTCTGGTTGGCGTAGGAGATGAGGTCGCCGGTGAAGACCTTCTTCATCGTCGTGAAGTACTGCGTGTAGATGGGCTCGTCGAAGCCCCACTCCTGCTCGATCGCCGCGATCTGGACCGGCGTGGAGTTCTTGCCGGCCATCCGGTCCGCCGGGTCGCCGTTGGGGATGACGTTGAAGATCAAGAACGACAGGACCGAGACGGCGAACATCACGACGAGCATCCCGACGAGACGGCGCACGACGAAGCGGCCCATCAGTGGGTCGACTCCGGACGGCGCACTAGTGCTCCAGGCGCACCTTCGCGCGCGGGTCGAGGGCGTCGCGCACGCCGTCGCCGAAGACGTTGAGCGCGAGCACGGTCAGGACGAGCATCAGCCCCGGGACGATCGTGAGGTGCGGCGCCGTCGAGAGCAGGATGACGCCGTCGGCGAGCATCGTGCCCCAGGACGGCTCGGGCGGCTGAACCCCGGCGCCGAGGAACGACAGCGCGGCCTCGGCGAGGATCGAGTTGGCGACGAGCAGCGGGAAGAAGACGAGGATCGTCGAGGCGATGTTCGGCAGCAGCTCGGAGAACATGATCCGCAGCGGCCCGGCGCCCTGAGCGCGCGCGGCCTCGACGAACTCCTTCTCGCGCAGCGAGAGCACCTGGCCGCGGATCGGCCGGGCGAGGTAGACGACGCCGATGACGCCGATCACGAGCGTCGGGATCCAGAGCGAGCCGCCGCGGATCTCGAGGGGGCCGAGCTTCAGGCCGCCGAGCGTCAGCGACACGCCGAGCGCGACCCCGAGCAGCAGCACCGGAAACGCCCACATGACGTCGAGGCTGCGCGAGATGACCGCATCCGTCCAGCCGCGGAAGTACCCGCCCAGCGTCCCCAGCAACACCGCCAGCAGCGTCGTGATGAGCGCGGCGGTGATCCCGATGAAGAGCGAGTTGCGCGCCCCGTAGAGCAGGCGCACGGCGACGTCGCGCCCGTTCGAGTCGGCGCCGAGGAAGAACTTCTCCTGCCATGTCGGCCCGATCGGCACGCCGTCGAAGCTGACGACCTGCTCGGTCCTGCCGTCGACGACGATCTCTTCGGAGAGGTGGTTTCGGGCCGGCGTCGTGCCGGCGATCTGGGCCCACAGCGGGGCGGCGAGCGCGAGCGCGACGAGCACGATGAACAGGGCGCCGAAGATCAGCGCCGCCCTGTTGCGCCGCAGCCGGCGCACTGCCAGCGCCCACGGGCTCGTTGCGGGTGCGGGCGCGGCCTCGATCTGTCCCCCGCCGCCTGCGACGGGGGACAGATCGGGCTGAACTGACGAGTCGGCGATCGACATCTCGCGTCAGGCCAGGCCGTCCGTGCCGGGGTCGATCGCCGTGTTCACGCCTCTACTTCAAGCAGAGCTGCGTGAAGTCGAGGTTGTACACGGGATGCCACGACGTGCAGTCCTCGAAGTTCATCCGCTCCGAGTAGAACACGGTCAGCTTGCGATGCCCGAACGGGGCGACGTGCGCGCCGTCGAGCAGCAGGCGGTCGACCTTCGCGTAGTCGTCGGCGACCTCGTCGATGTCGGGGTTCGAGTTGGCCCTGTCGAGTATCGAGTTGATCTCCTCGTCGTCGACGTTGCCCATGTTCTGGTTGTTTGTCTGCTGGATCGTCTTGCCCTGGACGAGGAAGAAGAAGTTCCCGGGGTGCGGGAAGTCCTGGAACCAGTTCGTCGCGCCGACCTGCGCACGGGTCTTCTGGTTGCCGATCGTCGTGAAGTAGACCGACGCCTCGATGATCCGCGGCTTGGCCTTGAAGCCGATCTGGTTGAGGACGTCCGACAGGTACTCCGCCATCGACCGCAGCTCGGGCTCGTCGTTGCCGTAGACGGTCACCGACTGGCCCTCGACCCCCGCCTGCTTGACGAGCGCCCGGGCCTTCTCGACGTCGGGCGCCGCATTCGGATCACCGTACGGGCAGGGGTCGATCTTCTCGTAGCCCTTCATTCCGGGCGGCAGGAAGTTGCAGCCGGGCTCGAGCAGCCCGCCGAACAGGCGTGCGAGCGAACGCTTGTCGATCGCGTAGTTGACCGCCTGGCGTACCTCGGGCTTGTCGAACGGAGCCACGCGGTGGTTGAGGAAGTAGTAGTACGTGGAGTTCGTGACGAACTCCCTGTAGCGCTTGTCGGTGTACTGCGCGCGCACGTCGCGCAGCTGGTCGGGCGCCGGCGGGTCGTTCATGTAGTCGATCCTGTTCTGGATCGTGTCCTGCGTCTGCCGGCGGCGGTTCTTGACGATCTCGACCTCGATCGTGTCGAGCTTCCCGACCGCCTGCCCGGGAACGTCGAAGTCGGCCACCTTGACGAGGTCGTAGCCGCGGTTGACGCGCACGTTCTCGAACCTGTACGGGCCCACGCCGGGGGGCGGGTCCTTCGTCATGTTCTGAAACGGCGTGTCGCCCGGCACGAGCGACGCGAAGACCATCGTCAGGATGTACGGGAAGCGACCGTCGGGCTCGACGAGCTCGATCGTGATGTCGCCGGTCGCGTCGTTGGTCTCGATCCCGGGGATGTCGGCCCGCGCCCTGCCGTTCTCGATGTACTGCTCGGCGCCCACGATCCCCTCATAGAACGGCGCTCCGCCGGATTCGAGGTTCAGCACGCGCTTGATCGCGTGCTCGAAGTCAGAGGCCTTGACCGCGGTGTCGTCGGAGTACTTGAGGTTGTCGCGCAGCTTGAGCTTGTACGTCTTGCCGTCGGCGGAGATGTCGGGCATGTCCTCGGCGAGCCCCGGCACCACCGTGGCGCCCTCGGCGCCCTCCTCGTGCTTGTAGGTCAGCAGCGGGGTGTAGACCGTCCACAGCGACTGCCAGCCCTCCTGCGTGTACGAGAGCGCTGGATCGAGGTAGTCGGGGAACGACGTGTACGCGGTCTTGATCGTGCCGCCGCTCTTGCCGCCGGCGTCGCTGGCGGCTGTACCGCCGCCGGTCGTGGTTGCGCCGGTGTCGTCGTCGTCACCACCGCATGCAGTGAGCCCGAACATCGCGACGCACGCGAACGAGAGGCACAACACGCCTCTGAGGGACCTTTGCATACCTTCCCTTCCTCCTGGACGGGCCCCCGCGCGCAGAGGCGGAAGGCGAGTTTGGGTGCCTGCCCGAGACCGGCGCACGGAGCCTACGCTCCCGCTCCGGCGGGTGCTTGAGCTGGACAGTAACGTTCAGTTGCTCGCAGCTGCGCCATTTCCTGCTCAATCGAGGTAGCTGGCGACCGCTTCGACCGGCGCGCGCTCGGGCACGCGCGGCTGCTGACGCGGGTGTCCCAGATGCAGCAGCCCGAGCACCCGCTCGTCGTCGGGCACGCCGAGCGCGGCGCGCCCTTCCGCGGTTCTCAGCACGCCCGGCGTGCGCCAGTAGCCGGCGAGGCCGCGGCCGTGCGCCGCGAGCAGGACGACGTACGCCGCAGCCCCGGCCGCGAGCACGTCCTCCTCGTCGAGGACGGGGTCGCCGGACTGCGTCGCCGTGACCGCGACGAGCGTCGGCGCGCGGTCGAGCTTGGCGGCGGCGACGGGGTCGTCGGCGACGCGCTTGAGGCGCTCCAGCGTCTGCGGTCCGAGCACGCGGAAGCGCCAGGGGTTCGTGAGCTTGTGGTTCGGCGCCCAGCGCGCGAGCTCGAACAGCTCGTCGAGCGTCTCGCGGTCCAGCGGCTGCGGCGCGTAGGCCTTGTGCGTACGCCGCGTGCGGATCGCCAGCTCGAGCTCCACGAACGGCTACTCCTCGTCCGCCTGGTCTACGTCCTCGTCGCGGTCCTCGTAGAGCGATTCGCGTGCGAGCTCCTTGCCCTTGGCGTCGAAGACCTTGCAGTCCAGCGTGTCGCCGCGGTAGCCGTCGGGCGCCAGCAACGTGAAGCGACCCTCGACGAGCGTGCACTGGTCGACTGCGAGATCGGCCAGCTCGCCGGTGACCACCGCCCCGCCGGAGACGAGCGGGCGGCCCCAGACGAGCGTCATCGACGCCGTCTTGCCGTCCTCGCCGCGCCAGCTGCCGACGACCTCGTCGCAGAGGTCGAGCTGCCACTCGGGGTTGGCCTCGGCCGTGTCGGCGGTGAAGTCCGCGACGGCGTCGAACTCGGTCGGCTCGCGATCCTCGCCCCCGGGCCGGAAGGACACGTAGCCGAACAGCTCAAAGCCGTTGGACGTCATCGCCGTCGCCGGGACGAACGTGCGCCCGTGCCACGTGCGGTCCGGGTAGAACACGATCTCGCCGGGATCGCCGAGGTCGTCGTCGCCCGGGTCGATCGCGTCACAGGCGCCCAGGAAGTGGCGCTCGAGGGTGGTCGCCCAGCGGCCGCCGGGCAGGGGTTGCTGCGGTGGCTCGGCGACGAAGCGCGGAACGAGGCGGGACTCGACAGGCATCGCCCCGCAGTGTATGCCCGCCGCGCGCCGAGCCGGATCAGGCGCCCGGTTGCAAGCGCTGGGTGCCGGCCCCCTCAGCTCTCGAGCATGAGCGTGACCGGGCCGTCGTTGACGAGCTCGACCTCCATCGCGGCGCCGAAGACGCCGCCGGCCGCGGCCAGCTCGGCGCGGAAGAGCTCGTACAGCGGTTCGGCGAGCGCCGGCGGCGCGGCGGCGACATAGGAGGGGCGGTTGCCCTTGCGCGTGTCGGCGCAGAGCGTGAACTGGCTGACGACGAGCACCTCGCGGTCGCCGAGCGGCTCGTTCATCCGGCCGCCCGCGTCGGGAAAGACGCGCAGCGCGCGGACCTTCTGCGCGAGCTGGACGGCGATCGCCTCGTCGTCGGCGTGGGTCACCCCGAGCAGGACGAGCAGGCCCGGCCCGATCTGCGCGACGACCTCGCCGTCGACGCGCACCTCGGCGCGGGTCACGCGCTGCACGAGCGCTCGCACCGGCGGGCGCGACGCCTAGTGGGCCGCCCACAAACGTTGCACTCGAAACCTCGGGCGCCGATCACCGTCAGGCGGCGTCCTCGGATCTCGATGTGGCAGAGCCACACCTTCGATCCTGCGTCCTTGCCTGACGGCGCCGGCATCCCGGGGTTTCGAGCACAACGTTCCTGGGCGACCCACTAGTCGAAGCGCGGCACCGCTTGGGCAGGCCGGCAGCTGGCGCTCCTCTGTCACACCGGCCCGGGCCGCGACTCCCCGTGTCCCGCCAGCAGCGTCTCGCTTGCGTCCCACAGGCGCCGCTGCGCCTCACGCTCATAGGAGGGTCGCGACGAGCGCCGCGCGCGGCGGCGGACGAAGTAGCGCCCGCTGACGTGCTCGACCTCGGGCGCGCTCGCGAGCCAGACCTGCGTGCGCGCGCCGCGCCGCGCCGAGACCGCCAGCGGCGGCAGCTGCGTGAGCGTCATGAACGCGCGCATCATGTGCCCGTTGTTGTGCCCGAAGCCGCTTCGCACGATGCCGGGGTGCAGGGTGTTCGCCGTGATGCGCGTCGGTCCCAGCCGGCGCGCGAGCTCGTACGTGAACAGGACGTTGGCGAGCTTCGAGCGTGCGTAGACCGTCCAGCCGTCGTAGAGGCGCGCGGACTGCAGGTCGTCGAAGTCCAGCGCGGCGGCGCGATGGGCGACGGACGAGACGGTGAGGACCCGCGCCGGCGCCGAGGCGTCGAGGCGCTCCAGCAGCAGGCCGGTGAGCAGGAACGCCGCCAGGTGGTTGACCTGGAAGGTCTCCTCGATGCCGTCGACCGTGATCCGGCGCTGGTTGAGGATCAGCCCCGCGTTGTTGACGAGCACGTGCAGCGCGTCGAAGCGCTCGAGCAGCTCCGCTGCGGCCGCGCGCACGGTGTCGAGGTTCGCGTGATCGCAGTGCACGACGTGCAGGTCCTCGTTGCCGCAGTCGGCGACGATCCGGTCGCGCGCCTGCGCCCCGCGCTCGGTGCTGCGGCACAGCAGCGCAACCGTCGCGCCCTTTCGCGCGAGCGCGAGCGCGGTCTCGTAGCCCAGACCCGAGCTCGCCCCCGTGATCGCGCAGACGCGGCCCCTCATGCAGGAT
This sequence comes from Actinomycetota bacterium, assembly GCA_019348575.1. Next base: position 15,326 of record JAHWJE010000002.1, read on the forward strand.
GTGGGTGAGCAAGCGCGGTGTAGGCGCCGCGGTAGAACACGAGCGGATCGCCGCCGCCGTCGGGCGCTCCCGTCCGCACGACCTCGCCGATGCCGATCTCGTGGTCGCCGCCGGGCAGCAGCTCGCGCAGATCGCAGGCGACCCAGGCCAGCGCGCGGTCGAGCACCGGCACGCCGTGCTGCTCGCTCCAGCGGTGCTCGGTCAGCACCTCGAACTTCTCGGCCCCGACGCGCTTGGACGCGAACACCTTCGCCAGCGCCTCGTCGCCGTCGCGCAGGATGTTGACGGCAAAGCGCCGTGACGCGCGCACGACCTCGAGCGTCCGCGAGTGCAGCTCGAAGCAGACGATCAGCAACAGCGGGTCGAGCGAGAGCGACGTGAGGGCGTTGGTCGTCATCCCGGCCGGTCCGTCGGGCCCGATCGCCGTCACGATCGCGACACCGGTCGGGAAGCGGCCGATCGTGTCGCGGAAGGCGCGCGCGGGATCGGCCGCCCTCACTCCCGCACCTTGAGCTCACCGAACTGCCCGAGGTCGTCATGGTTGGCGATCGTGCAGACCAGCCGATAGGTGCCGGGCGCGAGCGTCAGCTTGATCGGGTCGGCGGTCGCGCCGGGCTGCATCGTGTCGACCCGCCCGCCGGGGACGTCGACGGGCTTTCCGTCGGGTCCCTCGGCGATCTGGATCACGAGGTTGTGGGTCAGCCGGCCCGCGTTGCGCACGGTGAACTTCATCCGCCCCGGCTTGACGACCGCGTTCTGCGGGACGATGCGGTACTCGTCGAGCGTGATCCGCAGGATCGGCCGATCGGTGCGGAAGACCTCGCCCTCGCCACAGCCGCCGAGGGCGGCGGCGAGGGCGACGAGGGTCGCGGCCATGGGGATCGAACGGGACATCGCCAACGCCATTGTTCCGTATGATCTGCGCCCCCCATGGCCCGACGCGTTCTGACCGCCGCATGCCTCGCCGCCGCGGCGTCCTTCGGCGCCGGGTGCGGTCCGTCCGCGGTGCAGCTCGCCGAGGACGACCCGAACTATCGCGGCGCCGTGATCTTCGCGGAGCGCTGCGGCTCGTGCCACACGCTCGAGGCTGCCGGAACGGAAGGCTCCACGTTCGATGTCACAGACCGCGAGCGCGAGGACGGCCCGAGCTTCAACGACCGCCCCGAGAGCGTCGAGGACGTCATCTTCGCGATCCAGAACGGCGGGTACTCGGGCGCGATCATGCCCGAGAACATCGTCACCGGCGAGGAGATGCGCCAGGTCGCGCAGTTCGTCGCGAAGTACGCGGGCGAGGGCGGCGGAGTCTCGGAAGACAAGCAGGGCTCGCCGGGACCGGAATCCGTCCAGGGCGAGTAGCCGCCGTCCGTGCTGGACCTCAGGCTGATCCGCCGCGAGCCCGACGCGGTACGAGCAGCGCTTGCGCGCCGCGGCGACGAGTCCGCCCAGCGGCTGGACCGCGTGCTGGAGCTCGATGCGCGCTGGCGTGAGGCGCAGCAGGCCGCCGAGGGGCTGCGCGCCGAGCAGAAGGCGGCTTCCGAGCAGGTGGCGAGCGGCAAGCGCGAAGGGCGCGACGTCTCGGCGACGCTCGAGCGGCTGAAGTCGCTGTCGGGCGAGGTCAAGGCGCTCGGCGAGCAGGCGCGAACGGCCGAGGCCGAGCTGCAGGAGCTGCTGCGGACGCTGCCCAACGTGCCCGACGCGACCGCGGCCGGCCCCGAGGACGAGGTGCTGCGCGTCGTCGGCGACGCGTCGAAGACCGGCCGCGACCACCTCGAGCTCGCCGGCGAGCGGATCGACATGGAGCGCGCCGCACGCCTTTCGGGGACGCGCTTCTCCTATCTGCGCGGGGAGCTCGTGACGCTCGAGCTGGCGCTCGTGCAGTGGGTGATGGCCAAGCTGCGCGGACAGGGGTTCGAGCCGGTCATCCCGCCCGTGCTCGTGCGCGAGCAGGCGCTCTACGGCACGGGGATGCTGCCCGACACCGAGCAGCAGATCTATCACGTGCCCGCCGACGACCTGTACCTCGCCGGCACGAGCGAGGTCGCGCTGGCCTCGCTGCACGCCGGCGAGATCCTCGACGCCGGCGACCTGCCGCTGCGCTACGCGGGCTTCTCGCCGTGCTTTCGCCGCGAGGCCGGGGCGGGGGGCAAGGACACGCGCGGGATCTTCCGCGTGCACCAGTTCGACAAGGTCGAGATGTTCTCGTTCGTCGCACCCGAGCAGAGCGCCGAGGAGCACGACCGGCTGCTCGCGATCGAGGAGGAGATCTTCGGCGAGCTCGAGGTCCCCTACCGCGTCGTGAACATCGCCGTCGACGACCTCGGGGCGAGCGCGGCGAAGAAGTACGACATCGAGGCGTGGCTGCCCGGCCAGGGCCGCTTCCGCGAGGTCACGTCGACCTCGAACACGACCGACTTCCAGGCGCGCCGGCTGGAGATCCGGATGCGTCGCGACGGCGGCAGGCCCGAGGCGCTGCACACGCTCAACGGCACCGCCGTCGCGGTGAGCCGGACGCTGATCGCGCTGCTGGAGAACGGGCAGCGCGAGGACGGCTCGGTCGCGCTGCCCGCGGTGCTCGGGCCCTACGGGGCGCCCGCCGAGCTGTCGTCTGCGATCTGATCGGCGGAGGCGTCCGGATCGGCGGCCCGCCCGGGGTCCTGATCGACGTGCGCGAGGGCCTTCGCGCGGTCCTCGAAGATGTCGAAGGTGTCGTCGAGGTTCGTGATCTGAAAGAGCCGCAGGACGGTCGGGTTGGCGCAGACGATCGCCATCCGGCCCTGCATCTGCGTCACGAGCCGCAGCCCGTTGAGCAGCACGCTGAGGCCGGTCGAGTCGATGAACTCGACGCCGGACATGTCGAGCACGATCGCCGTCTTTCCGCTGTCGATCGCGGCCGAGAGGCGCTGCGCGAACGCGGGCGCGGTCGACACGTGGATCTCGCCGCGCACGCAGATGATGTGGGCGGCTGCGCCGCCGCTCTCCTCGGAGAGCTCGAAGTGGGGGATGACCGGCGACACGCCCGCCTATCTCACCGGTCCCGCAACGGCCTGTCAACGGGCTATCGTCTCTGATGTGACATCTGACGATGACACATGGCTGACGATCGACGAGCTCGCTCGCAAGATCGGCATGACGGTGCGCAACATCCGCGCGCACCAGTCGCGCGGGCTGCTGCCGGCGCCGCGGCTGCGCGGTCGAACCGGCTACTACGGCCCTGAGCACATCGCCCGCCTCGAGCTCATCCAGGAGCTGCAGGGCGACGGCTTCAGCCTCGAGCTCATCAAGCGCCTGCTCGACGGGGCGGGCGGTTCGAGCAGCGAGGTGCTGCGCTTCAAGCACGCGCTGGCCCGCCCGTTCGGCGACGAGCAGCCGCAGACCGTCGGCATCGCCGAGCTGATCGCGCAGTGGGACACGGCCGATCCGAAGGTGCTCACGAAGTCGCTTTCGCTCGGGCTGCTGCGCCAGCTTCCCGACGGGCGCTTCGAGGTCGCCAGCCCGCGCCTGCTGGAGGCGGGCCGCGAGCTGCAGAAGCTCGGCGTGCCGATCGAGCGCTCGCTGGAGTTCACCGCGACCGTGCGCGAGCACGCCGACCGGCTCGCGCAGATCTACGTCGACCTGTTCCTCGAGACGGTCTGGACGCCGTTCGAGGAGGCCGGCCGGCCCGCCGAGGGCTGGCCGGCGGTGCAGGACGCGCTGGAGCGGTTGCAGCCGCTCGCCTCGCAGTCGCTGCTCGCGATCTTCGGGATGGCGATGCGCGCCGCCGTCGACCGCGAGGGCGCGCGGGCGCTCAAGCGCATGGCGGAGGACCCTGCCGGCGCCGCCGTCCGCTCGTGACGGCGCCGCGCGCGCGGCTCGGTGGCGAGCGCGCCCTGACGGCGGCGCAGCTCAATCGCGCCACGCTCGCGCGCCAGATGCTGCTCGAGCGCCCCTCGGGGGTCACCGTCGTCGAGGCGATCGAGCGGCTGGCGGGCATGCAGGCGCAGGAGCCCAAGCACCCCTTCGTCGGGCTCTGGACGCGGCTGGAGGACTTCGCCGAGGAGCGGCTGCTGCGCGCGCTGCAGGAGCGTTCGGTGGTCCGCGCGACGCTCATGCGCTCGACGCTGCATCTGCTGAGCGCCGCGGACTACCTCGCGCTGCGGATGGCGCTGCAGCCGCCGATGTCGGTCGCGCTGCGGGTGCTCGGCGCCCGCGCGAAGGATCTCGACCCCGAGCAGGTGCTGCCGGCGGCGCGCGCGCTGCTCGAGGGCTCGCCGCTGACGTTCGACGACATCCGCGCGCGCCTGCAGGAGCGGTTTCCCGACGTCGACGAGCGCGCGCTCGGGTACGCCGTGCGCACGCTGCTGCCGCTCGTCATGGTCCCCCGCGAGGGCGCGCGCTGGGGCTTCGCCCGCGTCACCGAGTTCGCGCTGGCGGAGGAGTGGCTCGGCGAGCCGCTCGCCCAGGACGGCGCCGAGCAGGCGCTCGTGCGGCGCTATCTCGGCGCCTTCGGCCCCGCGAGCGCGAAGGACGTCCAGGCCTGGTCGGGCGTCGGCGCGATGAAGGCGGTGCTCGACGGGATGCGCGACGAGCTCGAGGTGTTCACGGACGAGCGCGGCCGCCGCGCGCTCTTCGACCTCCCCGGAGCGCCGCGGCCCGCGGCCGACGTGCCGGCGCCGCCCCGCCTGCTGGGAGAGTTCGACAACCTGATGCTCGCCTGGGACGACCGCTCGCGCGTGATCGCCGACGAGCACCGCCCGCTCGTGACGACGAAGAACCTGCGCGTGAAGGCGACGTTCCTCGTCGACGGCGTCGTCGCGGGAACCTGGACGCTCGCCGTCAAGCGCCGCGTGGCGACGCTGACGCTCGAGCCCTTCGCGAGCATCCCCGCGCACGCCGCGACGTCGCTCGAGGCCGAGGCGGAGCGGCTCGTGCGCCTCGTCGAGCCCGACGCGAGAGAGCACGCGGTGGCCGTCGCAGAGCGGTAGCCGCAGCCACGGGGGCGAATCCGCTGACCATCGCACCTAACCCTCTACGCGAGCCTCGGCGCGATCGCGACGAAGAACTGGACCGTCGACCCGCGACCGCGGCGCCCCGCGATCTTGGGCGACGCAGACAGTCCTCAGGCCGCTGCGCGGATGCCCGCCGCCACCACGTCGGGGTCGTCGGCGCCGACCAGCAGCCGGCGGTAGGGCGCCCCGTGCAGCCGCACGATCACGCCGGGCTTGCCGCGGTAGAGCGCCGCGAAG
>JAHWJE010000300.1 GCA_019348575.1 Actinomycetota bacterium
GAGCGCCTCCAGCAGCGCGGCGGCGTCCTGTGCCTGCTCCTGCACCGTCGTCGCGGCGTAGGGCTCGGGTGCGCCGCTGGCGCCGTAGCCGCGGCGGTCCAGCGCGATCGCCCGCGCCCCGCGCGCCGCGAGCGCCTCGAGCGCGGGCCGCCATGCCGTCGCATCGGAGGCCATCGCATGCACGACGAGCACCGGCGTGCCCTCCCCGCGCTCGTCGTAGTGCAGCTGGACTCCGGCGCCCTCCGCGTGCGGCATGCGCGCGAGGCTAGTGGGTCGCCCAGGAACGTTGTGCTCGAAACCCCGGGATGCCGGCGCCGCCAGGCGAGGACGCAGGATCGAAGGTGTGGCTCTGCCACATCGAGATCCGAGGACGCCGCCTGGCGGTGATCGGCGCCCGGGGTTTCGGGTGCAACGTTTGTGGGCGGCCCACTAGCTAGAGTTCATGCGATGGAAGGCTTCGGTGGACTCTTCGGCGATCCCGAGGAGCTGAGCAAGCGAATGGCCGAGTTCGCTGAGCAGATGCAGGCCCAGCAAGGCCTCGCATGGGCCGACAACGCGATCAAGCTCGCCGTCGAGATGACCGTCGCGGCGATCAACCGCGTGAACATCCAGGGCACCGTCGAGCAGCAGGCCGAGCAGATCCGCGCGGTCATGGCGACGGTCTTTCCCGACGCCGTCGCGCTCGTGCGCGAGGCGCGCTCGGGCCTTCAGTAGACGCGCTCGCGAGCGGCCGCCGCGCGCTCGGCGGCCAGCTGGGCGGCCCGCTCGGCGTCGCGCTCCTCTCGGCCCATGCGCACGACCTCCTTGAAGGAGCGGATCCGGAAGATCGCGATGAGCGCGGCGAAGCCGGCCGCGAGCGTCGTCGCGGCGATCACGATCTGCTGGCCGACCGAGTAGGAGGCCACCGTCGCGCCCGGCGCCGTCCCGCCGAAGACCTTCACGAGCAGCGCCTGCTGCACGCCCGCGCCGCCGGGCGTGAACGGCACGACCGCGGCGACTGCGTTGACGCCGAGCACGAGCAGCACGTTGCGCACCGAGCCGCCGATGTTGAACGCCTCGAGCAGAAACCAGAACGCCGTGAAGCGAAAGCACCAGCCGGCGAACTGCCAGGCGAAGACCTCGCGCAGGTAGCGGTCGCGGTCGCGCAGGATCGTCAGGCCCTGGCGCACGCGCGCCCAGAACGCCTTCACGCGCTGCGACAGCACCGCGAAGCCGACGAGCACTGCGATCGCCAGCACCGTCAGCGCGAACAGCGTGAACTTCGGGTGCGCGGCGAAGAACGACAGGTCGAAGGCGTCGAGCTTGGCGAACTCGGGTGGCTTGGGAAAGACGCCCTGCGTGAAGGCGAAGGACAGGATGAAGATCGCCATGAACGCGTCGAAGATGGCCTCGACGAAGATCGCGGCGCCGACCGCCGGATACGTCGCGTTCGGAATCGAGTGCTTGACGAGAAAGAGCTTGATGATGTCGCCGCCGCGCGCGGGGATCACGTTGTTGAAGCCGTAGGCCGCGATGTACGCCCCCCAGATGCGCCGAAACGCGATCCGCTCGCCCGGATAGGCGGCCTGCAGCGTGTGAAAGAACGCCCGCGCGCGCAGCGTCAGGTACACGACGAACGCGAGCGCGCCGATCAGCAGCGACGGCCAGCCGACGCGCGAGAGGCTGTCGAAGAACGAGCCGACGGCGTCGAAGAACGAGCTGATGTCCGAGCCGAGCGAGGCCTGGGCGAGCATGGCGTCAGAGACTACGGCGGGTCGAAGATCCAGCGGCTGCGCTCAGACATCCATCTGCGGCTGCCGATAGGGGCAGCAGGATGCAAGTCACCGCCGTCCGTGCCCCGCGGAGCCCGCGCATCGTCCCGTGGTCGCGGATGGGCGACGAGGCGCTCGCAGGCCGCGCCGCCGCCGGCAGCCAGGCCGCCTTCACGGCGCTGTACGAGCGCTACCACGGCCCCCTGCTCGGCTACTGCCGGTCGATCCTGCTCGACGCCGAGGACGCGCGCGACGCCACCCAGAGCGCGCTCGAGAACGCCCTGCGCGCCTTGCCCCGCCGCGAGCCCGGCCGCCCGCTGCGCCCATGGCTGTACCGGATCGCCCACAACGAGGCGATCAACATCGTCCGCCGTCGCCAGCCCGTCGGTCCCGGCCTCGACCCCGCGACGCTGCTCACGGTGCCCGGTCCCGAGGACGATCGCGAGCAGCGCACGCGGCTGGCCCAGCTCGTCGACGACCTGCGCATGCTGCCCGAGCGCCAGCGCGGCGCGCTCGTCATGCGCGAGCTCAGCGGCCTGAGCTACGACGAGATCGGCAGTGCCCTCGGCGTCTCCAACGAGGCGGCGCGGCGCGCGGTCTTCGACGCCCGCACGGCCCTGCACGACGCCGTCGACGGGCGCGCGACGGAGTGCACGAGCGTGCGCCGCACCCTGTCGGGCGGTGATCGCCGCCGCCTGCGCGCCCGCGGCATGCGCGCGCACCTGCGCTCCTGCGACGACTGCGCGACCTTCGAGCGCGCGATCGGCGCCCGCCAGCACGACCTGCACGCGCTCGGCCCCTGGCTGGGCGGCTCCGCCGCGCTGGGGTTGGCCGGCATCGGCGGTGGCGCCGGCGGAGGCGCGCTGCTTGCCGCAGCCGGCGGTGGCGGCGGAGTTGCCCGGCTGCGTCATGCGCCTGGCCGACGGCGAGAGGTGCCGGAGGACGTCGGCGCCGTCATAGGGCCGGACGAAGCCGCGGGCGGCGCCGAAGGAGTCGGGCCAGCCGGTGACGGCGAACGGCTCCAGCAGCCGGCGCGCCCGGGCGGCGACGTGCGGCACCGAGCATTCGATTTCGACGCCGAGGCCGTGCAGCTGCCACACGAGGTCCTCGGTCGGCAGGTTGCCGGTGGCGCTCTTGGCGTAGGGGCAGCCGCCGAGGCCGCCGACCGACGCGTCGAAGTCGTTGACGCCCAGCTGCAGGGCGGCGAGCACGTTCGCCAGCCCGGTGCCGCGGGTGTTGTGGAAGTGCAGGTTCAGCGGCTCCTCCGGAAACGCCATCCGGGTCTCGCCGACGAGCCGGGTCACCCGCGCGGGCGTCGCCATGCCCGTGGTGTCGCCGTACGAGATCGCGTCCGCTCCGTCGTCGACGACGCGGTCCACCACCCGCAGCACCCGCTCGACCGGCACGTCACCCTCGTACGGGCAGCCGAACGCCGTCGACACGATGACCTGGACGGTCGCGCCCGCGCCGTGCGCGAGGTCGATCACCTGGGCTA
>JAHWJE010000301.1 GCA_019348575.1 Actinomycetota bacterium
CACAAACGTTGCACCCGAAACCTCGGGCGCCGATCACCGCCAGGCGGCGTCCTCGGATCTCGATGTGGCAGAGCCACACCTTCGATCCTGCGTCCTTGCCTGGCGGCGCCGGCATCCCGGGGTTTCGAGCACAACGTTCCTGGGCGACCCACTAGTCCAGGGAGTCGTAGAGCGACTTCGCCTGACTCGCGGACGGCATGTACGGCCCGTACATCGTGTTCTTCTCGCGGCTGTAGCCGTAGGAGTTGACCGAGACGAGCGGCTCGCCGGCGTCGCCGACGCTGTTTGCGTTGACGTCGAGGATCCAGCCGCCCCCGCTCGATCCGCCGGTCATGTCGCAGCTGATCTGCATCGGATCGAGCAGCGGGGCCGTGTCCCAGCGTCGAAATGGCGAGGCGCACGCGTACTGCTGCGAGCCGTTGAACTTGCCCGCCGCGGGATAGCCGTAGCTGACCAGGCGCCTTCCGGTCGGGTCGGCCCCGAACGCGATCGGGCGCGTGCCGATCGTGCCCGCGAACGTGGCGCTCGTGTTCGCGGCGTTGACGACGCGCGCGGCGCCGACGTCGTAGCGGAAGCGGTCGGCGCCCTGCGCCTCCCAGCCCGGCGTCGAGTCCAGCTCGGTGAACGTCCAGCGGCCGTTGGGCTCCTGACCCTCGTAGCCGGGGACGACCATGAAGGTCGTCGCGTCGTGCCCGGGCCCGTCGGTGACGCAGTGCCCGGCGGTCCAGACGAGGTTGACGCCCGTCGAAGACGCGTCGACGGCCGTGCCCGAACAGACGTAGTTCGAGCCGTCGAGCGTGAAGAGGCCGGGCGCCTGGGCGGAACCCCTAGTCGACGAGCAGTACCGCCTTGCCGGCGACGCGGCGCTCGAGCAGCGCGGCGATCGCGGGCGCGGGGTCGCGCCACGAGCCCTCGCGGTCGATCTGCGTGTCGAGCTCGCCGCGGGCGACGAGCGCGGCGAGCCGTGCGAGGTCGGCGGCGCCGGTGCCCGTGCGCTCGAGCTCCTCGAAGACGAACAGCCCGTGCAGGGTCGCTCCGGGCGCGCGGCGGAACAGCGCGCGTGCCGGAAAGCTCGCCGGATCGGGATCGGACGACGCGAACGAGACGACGACGCCGCGCCCGGCGACCCGCTGCAGCGCGGCGCCGAGCGTCGCGCCGCCGACGCCCTCGACGATCGCGTCGTACGTGTCGTCGCCCGCGACGTCGTGGACGATCGCCGACGCGCCGAGCTCGCGCAGCCCGCGCGCGCGCTCTTCGTTGCGCGAGACCGCGGTCACGTGGGCGCCCGCGCGCGCGGCGAGTTGCACCGCGAAGCGCCCGACGCCGCCGCTCGCGCCCGTCACGAGGACGCGCTTGCCGAGCACGAAGCCGCAGATCTCCAGCGCGCGCAGGGCCGTGATCCCCGCGACCGGGAGCGTCGCGGCCTGCGCGAAGCTCACCTCGGCGGGCAGCTCGGCGAGGTTCTGCGTCTCCACGGCGGCCTGCTGTGCCCACGCCCCGTTGCGCACGATCCCCACGACGCGCGCGCCCTGCGGCGGGCCGCTGCCGTCGGCGGCCGCCTGCGCCACGACGCCGGCGACGTCCCAGCCCGGAACCTGTCCACGCGGGCGTTCGGGGAGCTGGCGCGACTCGCCGCGGTTCAGCGAGAACGCCCGCACGGCGACGAGCGCCTGGAAGGGCAGCGGCTGCGGGTCCGGAACCTCCGCCAGCGCGACGTGCGGAGCTTCCTCGGTGACGACGAGGGCGAGCATCCCGCCAGCCTACGCGCCACCGCGGCTGCGAGAATCGGCGGATGGATGCAGCCACCGCAGCCGGCACCGTCGCAGCGCGCTACGCGTCGCGGCGCCAGGCGTGGGAGGAGGAGCAGCTCTCGCCGCTGGCGGCGCGCTCCTATCCCGCGCGGCGCGCGGTCGCCGAGCCCGACTGCGCGGTGCGAACGCCGCTGCAGCGCGACCGCGACCGGATCGTGCACTGCAAGGCGTTTCGCCGTCTGAAGCACAAGACGCAGGTCTTCGTCGCTCCGGAGGGCGATCACTTCCGCACGCGGCTGACGCACACGCTCGAGGTCACGCAGATCGCCCGCACGGTCGCCCGCGCGCTCGCGCTCAACGAGGACCTGACCGAGGCGATCGGCCTCGGCCACGACCTCGGCCACCCGCCGTTCGGGCACATCGGCGAGGCCGTCCTGGACGCCTGCCTCGGCGAGCGCTTCGGCGGCGGCTTTCGCCATTACGAGCACTCGCTGCGCGTCGTCGAGGTGCTCGAGCGCCAGGGAGCCGGGCTGAACCTCTGCGCCGACGTCCGCGACGGGATCCTCTGCCACTCCGGGCGCGCGCCGCAACCGGCGACGCTCGAAGGGCGGATCGTGCGGATCGTCGACCGGATCGCCTACATCAACCACGACATCGACGACGCGCTGCGCGCCGGCGTGCTCGACGAGGCGGCGCTGCCCGGCGACGCGCTCGCCGCGCTGGGGATGGGCGGCTCGGCGCGAATCGACGCGCTCGTGCACGACCTCGTCGAGCACTCCGAGCAGGCCGGCGACATCGTCCAGGGCGCCGAGGCCGGCGCCGCGATGGCAGCCCTGCGCGCGTTCATGTTCGACCACGTCTACCTCGGCGCGGCCGCGCGGCGGGAGCACGGGCGGATCGAGCGCGTCATCCGCACGCTGTTTGACCACTACGCGTCGGACCCCTCGCGGCTGCCCGACGGAGGCGGGGCGCCCGGCGCCGACCACGCGCAGCGCGTGACGGACTACCTGGCGGGGATGACCGACCGCTACGCGGTGCGCGCGTTCACCGCGCTGGCGGTGCCGGCGTCGTTCACGCTGTAGGGCGACGATGGCCCTCTACACGAACGATTCCAAGGAGCGCGTCCGCGAGGCGGTCGACATGGTCGACCTCGTGTCCTCGCGCACGGAGCTGCGCAAGGCCGGCGCCAATCGCTTCACCGGCCTGTGCCCGTTTCACGACGAGCGCTCGCCGTCGTTCGGGATCAACCCCTCCGAGAAGGTCTACTACTGCTTCGGCTGCCAGGCCTCCGGCGACGCGTTCACCTTCGTGATGGAGACCGAGGGCGTCGACTTCAAGGGCGCGCTCGAGCTGCTCGCCGACCGTTACAAGGTCGCGCTCGAGCTGGAGGACGAGGACCCGCGCGCGGCCGAGCAGCGCCAGCGCCGCGAGCGGCTGCTCGAGCTGCTCGAGCGCACGGCGACGTACTACGCGCGCCGGCGGGGGGATGCGCGGGAG
>JAHWJE010000302.1 GCA_019348575.1 Actinomycetota bacterium
CGGTCAGCTCACGCGCGCAGGCGAGCCCGATGCCGCTCGAGCCGCCGGTGATCAGCACACGCAGGCCGGCGACCGGCTGCGGGTGAGGTCCGGTGCCCGGGCGCATCCGCGGCCTCAGGCCGCCCGCCGCAGCGGCCGGGCGAGCCACTCGCCCGCAGCCGGAGCACCTCGTCGGTTCCGCACCACCGGCAGCTCGTGCTCGTTCACGGTCTCGCCGCGGCGCTGCGTCCGTCAGTGCGACGTCCGCTCGCCGAGCATCCGTGCCCGCACGCCGCCGCTGCTGTGGCGCAGCTGCGCTGCGTCGGCCGACGCTCCACCCAGCGCCGCCGCGCCGGCTGCCAGCCTGAACGGCTCGATCTCGTCGCGCTCGCGCTGCGCGCGCGCGATCAGCTCGTCGAAGTCGATGTCGGGCAGGCGCTCGCCCAGCCGCGCGCAGTCGCGCAGGTTCTGCCACAGGACCTTCTTGCCCTCGATCCCGTAGACGAGGAAGTCGAGCTCCCAGAAGCGGCTCAGCGGCGAGTAGGACCTCAGCCGGCCGTTGAGCTTCAGGCGCCCGACGCGCTCGCCCGCGACCGCGATCGCGGTCTTGACGGGGTTCTTGCGCACGCCGAGGCGCTGCATGATCTGCTCGACGACCGCCACGTCCTCGGCGATCGCCGTGGCGACACGATCGAGCGCATCGCCGAGATCGCTGCCGTCGTTGTAGCGCTGCGCCCTGCGCGCGACCTCGCGCCACAGCACGCCCGCGGCGAGCTGGTCGTTGAGGTAGATGCCCAGCAAGCGGTTCTCCATGCCCCGCCGCGTACCCGCAGCCACCGCCTCTCGCACCCGTTTTGGCGGCCGAGCGCCGTGGGTACCCGCCGGGCGTGGCCGATCAGATCATCCTCCAGACGCTCGAGGGGTCAGCCGAGGCCGACCGGATCCTCGACGAGTTCGAGCGCCGGACCGGCCTCGAGGGCGAGGCCCGGGACGACGCCCGCTACTACGAGCTGCACGGCGAAGAGCACCGCACGCGGATCGTCCAGACGCTGACCGAGATCGAGCCGGACTGGACCGACCACCTCGGCTTCAGGCTGCCGGGGTAGGCCCTTCCGCACCGCACAGGCCGCGCGGCCGCTGCGCCGGCGCGCGCGCCCTACGCTACGGCGAAGGGCGGATCCGGCGAGTGCTAACGTAGCAATAGGCCGGAACCCGACCCGGTTTTGCCCTTTTCGCGCATTGGAGGATGCACATGGCTCTGACGATTGGAGACACGGCCCCGGACTTCGAGGCCGAGACGACCGAAGGCCGCATCTCGTTTCACGAGTGGCTTGGCGACTCATGGGGCGTGCTGTTCTCGCACCCGCGCGACTTCACGCCGGTCTGCTCGACTGAGCTCGGCTACATGGCGTCGATCAAGCATGAGTTCGACAAGCGCAACACGAAGATCATCGGGCTGTCGGTCGACCCGGTCGACAACCACGAGAAGTGGGCCGAGGACATCGAGGCGATCCAGGGAACGGCCCCGAACTACCCGGTGATCGGCGACGACGACTTCAAGGTCTCCAAGCTGTACGGGATGCTGCCGTCCGACGTCGAGGGCGACCCGGCGGCGCGCACGCCCGCCGACAACCAGACCGTCCGCAACGTCTTCGTGATCGGCCCGGACAAGAAGATCAAGCTCGTGCTCGTCTATCCGATGACGACGGGGCGCAACTTCGACGAGGTGCTGCGGGTGCTCGACTCGCTGCAGCTGACCGCCGAGCACAAGGTCGCGACGCCGGCCCAGTGGCGGCAGGGCGACAAGGTCATCCTCACCGCCGCCGTGTCCGACGAGGAGGCCAGGGAGAAGTACCCCGAGGGCTGGGAGGCGCCGCGTCCGTACATCCGGCTCGTCCCACAGCCGAGCTGAGCTGACGCGATCGCCGGCAGCGCGGGGCTACCCGCTCCCGCGCTGCCGCTGAATCCGTAGAGTCGGCGGCGCGATGTCGCGCCGCCGATTGAACATCAAGCCCGTCCCGGTCGTCGTGGCGATCGTGGCGCTCGTCGTGCTGTGGCTCGTACGGCCGATCTGGCACGGCCTGGCGATGTTCTTCTGGACCCAGCCGCTCGTCTGGCTGGGGCCGCTGCTGCTGCTGATCGCCGGTGGCGTGCTCCTGCGCCGCTCGCAACGCAGCTGGACGACGCTCGAGGACCTGCGCAGCGGCGTGCGCCCGCCGACCTACCTGTTCGCCTTTCCGGCGCTCGCGTTCTTCGCGTTCGTCTTCGCCGCCGCGTTCAACGCCCCGCTCGTCGGCAAGGCGATCGTCGACAACACGAACTACGAGGCGATCCCCGGGCTGCCGGCCGGCGGAGAGGTGCGGATCGTGCCGCGCGAGGTCGCCGAGGTGAACGCCTCGAGCGCGTTCAACTCGCCGACCGAGACGCTCACGAACTTCCGCATCGTCAACACCGAGGACGGGCTCGTGTGGACGGCGCTGCGCACGCCGCAGGGCGCCTTCCGGATCTTCAGCAAGAAGAGCCAGGGAATCGTCGAGCTCGACGCCGAGCAGACCGCGCGCTCGCTGCGCTACATCGACGCCGAGCTGCAGGTCGCGCCCGGCCTGCAGATCACCGACAACCTGCGCTGGCGGCTGCTGAAGAAGCGCTTCCTGATCACGCTCGAGGAGCCGGTCGGGATCGAGACTCCCGCCGGTCCGCGCCTGCTCGTCCCCTATCTCGAGTACAAGGGGATCCTCATCCGCAGGCCGGTCCTGGGCGGCGTGTTCGTCGTCGCGGCCGACGGAGAGATCGAGGATCTCGAGCCCGAGGAGGCGGCCCGCCGCCCGGAGCTGGCGGAGACCGGGCGGATCTTCTCCGACACCCAGGCGCGCCGCATCCAGGAGGCCTATCAGTACAAGCGCGGCCTGTGGAACGCGTGGTTCGTGCACGAGGACCAGACGCGGATCACCGACACCGAGACCAACCGCCAGCCCTACCTCGTCGACTTCGGCGCGGCGGGCCTGGGCACCCAGTGGGTCTCGGTCGCCGAGCCGTACGGCCGCGCCTTCGCCGCCAGCGCGATCTTCCTGACCGATGCCACGACCGGCAGGACGCGGATCTGGCGCGTGCCGCGGCGCACCTCGCTGAGCGGCAACCGCCGCGCGCTGCAGGCCGTGCGCGCGGTCTCGATCCCCGGCATCGACTTCGGCGACGGGGGCGCGCCCGGCGCCACCGGATCGGGCAACTTCCGCGTCGTCGAGCCGCGGCCGGTCTTCGTGCAGGGCC
>JAHWJE010000303.1 GCA_019348575.1 Actinomycetota bacterium
TAGTAGACGAACGCGGGGACGCGGTCGGTCTCGGCCTCGCCGTCCGCGGGGTAGGGGACGACGTGCCCGGGTCCGGCCTGCACGTAGCGCCACAGCAGCCGCGCCTCGACCACGGCGAGCACCCCGTAGAGCACGGTGAAGACCGTCAGCGACAGCGCGACCTCCCCGAGGCTCACGCCGGGGGAGACGCTCGCGGCCGTCAGCAGCTGGCCGACCACCGTCCAGGGCTGGCGGCCCAGCTCGGTGAGGATCCAGCCGAAGACGTTGGCGGCGAGCGCCGCGGGCAGCCCGTAGGCGCGGTCGGTGACCGTGCCGGGAAGGCTCCCGGTCGGCAGCGCGGTGTCGCCCGGCGTGGGGGTCTCGCTCGCCAGCTGCGGGGCGGCCACGTCGGGCAGCAGGGTGGCCGGCGGCGCTGCCAGCTCTAGCGGCGGCGCGATGGCCGGCGGTGCGACGGGCTGTGGCGCGGCCACGGACGTGGTCGTCGGGGGCGGGGCGGGCGCGACGGGAACGGGCTCGGCCGGGGGCAGCACGGGCTCGCGCGCGCGCAGGTGCGGCCACGCGAGGATGATCGCCACCAGCGCCAGGAGCGCCGCCGCGCGGGCGACGTTGCCCCAGCGCACGCGGGCGTGCAGCGGCAGCGGTCCGTCGGGCTCCATGCTCTCCCTAGGGTGAGGCCCTGCGGCCTCGCCCCCCTCTGCGGCGCAGCGAGCATCGCTCGCTATCATGCGCCGCCGCATGCCCGCACACGACCCGCTCTACGACCTCGTCCTGATGCTCGACAGCGCGGCGCCCGAGGATCAGCGCCAGAAGGTGCTCTCCGGCGTCGAGTCGACGATCGCCGCGGGCGGCGAGATCGTCAACACGCAGGACTGGGGCGTGCGCCAGACGGCGTTCGAGATCCGCCACAAGACCGACGCCGAGTACCACCTGCTGCAGTTCCACGGCACGCGCGACGTGCTCGAGACGCTGCAGCGCACGCTGCGGATCGCCGACGGCGTCGTGCGCTTTCGCATCATCAAGCTGGCGCCCGGAACCCCGGCGCCCCCCGCGAACCGCCCCGAGCCGCGCCCCACGGGGATCGGCGAGACGGTCGCAGCCGGGGGCTCTGCGCCCGCCGCGGAACCCGCTGACGCGGCCGCGTAGCGGCAGCATCGCGTCAGACGTGCGCAGCTGCGCGCGACCCTGTCACAAAAGGCCGGAAGGAGCGGCGAAGAGCGCTGTGCCCTCCGATGCCGGGTCTAGACTCGCCGCAAGATTCGTTCGTCTCCGAAGGAGAGGTCCTGCCTCGCCTCGAGGACGAAGAACAGAACATCGGAGTCGCCCCCGACTCCCAGATGGCGCGCAGGTTCCAGCCGAGCGCGCTCAGGAGGCGCTTGTATGAGCGGATTTGACATCAACACGGTAACTGTCTCCGGGAACCTCACCCGTGAGCCCGAGCTTCGCAACCTCCCCAACGGCGGCCCGTCGGTCTGCTCGCTTCGGATCGCCCACAACGACCGTTACAAGGACAGTTCGGGACAGTGGGCCGACCGCGCCTCCTACTTCGACGTATCCGTTTGGGGCGGACTCGGCGAGTGGATGGCGAGCAACCTCAGCAAGGGGCAGAAGGTCGTCGTCTCCGGCCGGCTGAAGTGGCGCGAGTGGGGCGAGGAGGGCAACAAGCGTCAGGCCGTCGACATCTCCGCCGACAGCGTCGTCCCGGTCGTACGCGACGGGGCCAGCCGCGGCGGCGGCGGGCAGTCCAACGGCTTCACGCCACGCTCGGACGTGCCGGCGAACGTCGACGACTTCCAGACGGTGCCGTCCGGCGGCGGTGGCGCGCGTCCGGCGGCCGACGACGACATCCCGTTCTGATCGGCGTCGCACGGCCAAGGGCACGGGGCAACCGCCAACGAGCCCGCTGGGTGCTTGACGGCGGGCTCGTTGACCCCTGCGCAACACCTGCCGCTTGAGGGTGCGCTAGCGTCACGCCCCGTGGACGAACGTGCGCTGGCCTACGACGGATTCGATCCTCGGGACGAAGGGCTGCGCGAAGCGCTGACGTCGACCGGCAACGGTTACTTCTGCACTCGCGGAGCAGCGGAGTGGGAGGATGCCGACAGCGTCCACTACCCCGGCACCTACGCGCACGGGCTCTACAACCGCGAGACGACGATCATGGGCGGGCGGCCGGTCCTCAACGAGGACCTCGTCAACCTCCCGAACTGGCTCGTCCTGAAGCTGAAGATCGAGGACGAGGACGCGATCCGGCTCAGCGACGTCGAGCTCGTGCACTACCGCCACGAGTACGAGCCGGAGACCGCGATGGTCATCCGCGACCTGCGCTTCCGCGATCGTGCCGGGCGCGAGACGTCGCTGCGCAGCCGGCGCTTCGCGAGCATGGCCCATTCCCATCAGGCGGCGATCGAGTGGACGATCACGGCCGAGAACTGGTCGGGCTCGGTCGAGGTCGTGTCGGCCCTCGACGGGCGCGTCACCAACGGCGGCGTCGAGCGCTACGGGGCGCTCGAGGGGCGTCACCTCGACCCCGTCTCCCCGCGCACGTTCGGCCCCGAGATCATCGCGCTGCACAGCGAGACGCGGCAGTCGAACATCTACGTCGCCGAGGCGGCGCGCACGCGCGTCTTTCGCGGCGCCGACCGGCTCTACGTCCAGCGCTCGCTCTTTCAGGTCGAGGACTACATCCAGCAGGTGCTGCGCTTCAAGGTCCAGCGCGGCGCGCCCGTGCGCGTCGAGAAGCTCGTCGCCTTCTACACCTCGCGCGACCGCGCGATCTACGAGCCGCTCACGAACGCGGGCAAGTCCGTCGGGCGCTATCCGGACTTCGACGAGGCGCTGCAGCGCCACGTCCGCGCCTGGGACGAGCTGTGGCGCTCGAGCGACGTCCACCTGCCCGGCGACGAGCACGTCCAGCACCTGCTGCGGCTGCACATCTCGCACATCCTGCAGGTCTGCTCGCACCACACGACCAACCACGACGCCGGCGTGCCCGCGCGCGGCCTGAACGGCGAGGCCTACCGCGGCCACGTCTTCTGGGACGAGCTGCGATCGGCCGCGCTGCCCAGCGGCACTCGCCTGGTCATCGTCACGAAGGGCGATGAGGCCGAGAGCCCCGTCGCCGTCCGCGACCTCGCACCGCCCGGTGTCACCCTCGTCATGAGCAGCGACGCGTGGGTCGACTACAAGGTGCCGGGCAGCCCATACGTCATCGACGTCGACGGCC
>JAHWJE010000304.1 GCA_019348575.1 Actinomycetota bacterium
CAGTGTGAACGCGCCTGAACCTCGACCTGAGGTCGATGTAAATTGCGCCGATTCGTGAAGATTCTCCTTGCGAGGCCGATCTGAAGATGCAAGGATCGGCGCGTCGATGCCGCCGAGCCCGAACAGCGCCACGAAGCACTCGGCGGCGCCCGAACGTTCGCACGCGCAGCGGCTCGACGCACTCAGCACAGCAAATCTCGTCCGTACGAGACGCGCTCAGCTCAAGCGGGACCTGAAGGCCGGGCGCGAGTCGATCCACACGCTCCTGCTCAAGCCGCCCGACTACATCCAGACCGCCAAGGTCTTCGACATGCTGCTCGCGGTGCCGAAGTACGGGCGCGTCAAGGTCAACAAGGTCCTCGCGCAGTGCCGCATCTCCCCGAGCAAGACGATCGGCGGGCTCTCGGAGCGTCAGCGCGACGAGCTCGTCAGGCTCCTGCGCCGCTAGTGGGCGCGGGCCCTTGCCGCGTGCCGTCGTCATCACCGGCCCCTCGGGCGTCGGCAAGGGCACGCTGATCCGATCGCTGCGCACGCGCATGCCCGAGCTGCAGCTCTCGGTGTCGGCGACGACGCGCCGGCCGCGGACGGGCGAGACGCAGGGCGTCGACTACCACTTCATGACGCCGGAGGAGTTCGAGCAGCACGTCGCCGCCGGCGACTTCGTCGAGCACGCCGACTACGCCGGCGCGCGCTACGGCACGCTGCGCTCCGAGCTCGACACGCGCACCGCGAGCGGCGCGCCCGTGCTGCTCGAGATCGAGGTCCAGGGCGCGCGCCAGGTGCGCCGCACGATGCCCGAGGCGGTACAGGTCTTCATCGCGCCGCCGTCGCTGGATGCGCTGCGCGCACGACTCGTGGGCCGCGGGACGGACTCGCCCGAGCAGGTCCAGGCGCGGCTGCGAACCGCCGAGGAGGAGCTCGCCGCCCAGCACGAGTTCGCGCGGGTCGTCGTCAACGATCGCCTGGAGGACGCCGTCGAGCAGCTGGTCGAGATCGTGCGCGAGACGACCGCGGGCGAGGCGCGCGATACGCTGGAGGCATGATCTCTCCCCGCATCGACCGCCTCCTCGAGAACGTCGACTCCAACTACGCCTCCGTTCTCGTCGCGGCCAAGCGCGCCCGGCAGATCAACTCGTACTACCACAACCTCGGTGAGGGGACATTCGACGAGTTCCCGCCCCCGATGGTCGACACCGGCTCGAAGAACTACCTCACGATCGCGCTCGAGGAAGTCGCAGCCGGCAAGATCAAGTACCAGTACCGCTAGAGGGTCGACATGGGGCGCATCCTGCTCGGCGTCAGCGGCGGGATCGCGGCCTACAAGGCGCTCGAGCTCGTGCGCCTCGCGACGGCGGCAGGCCACGCGGTACGGGTCGTCCAGACGCCCGCAAGCCAGCGCTTCGTCGGCGCGGCCTCGTTCGCGGCGCTGACCGGCGCGCCGGTGCTCGTCGAGGAGTTCGAGCGCGATCCGGCGCGCGGCTGCTTCCCCGGCGACGAACTTCCCGCGCACGACCCGCTCAGCCACCTCGAGCTCGTCCGCAGAGCCGACATCTACGTCGTCGCGCCCGCTTCGGCCAACACGCTCGCCAAGCTCGCGGCCGGACTCGCCGACAACCTGCTGACGAGCGCCGCGCTCGCCGCGACCTGCCCGCTGCTCGTCGCGCCGGCGATGAACAGCCAGATGTGGGATCACGCGGCGACGCAGGCCAACGTCGCCCTGCTGCGGGCTCGTGGCGTGACGGTGCTCGAGCCGGCCACGGGACGGCTGGCGTCAAAGGGCGAGGAGGGCGCCGGCCGGCTGCCCGAGCCGGCAGCGCTGCTCGCCGCGATCGAGGCGCTGACGCGGCCGGCGGTGCCGGCGCCGTCGGCCGATCTCGTCGGTCTGCGCGTGCTCGTGACGGCGGGCGGGACGCGCGAGCCGATCGACGCCGTGCGCTTCGTCGGCAACCGCTCCTCGGGGCGGATGGGGTTCGCGCTGGCCAGCGCCGCCGCCGAGCTCGGCGCGGCCGTGACGGTCGTCGCCGCGAACGTCGCGCTGCCGCGCGACCAGCGCGTGGCGTACGTCGACGTCGAGACCGCCGCCGAGCTGCAGCAGGCCTGCGCAGCAGCGTTCGGGGCCGCCGACGTGGTGCTGATGGCCGCCGCGGTCGCCGACTTCCGCCCGGCGCGGTCGTTTGCGGGGAAGCTGAAGAAGGCCGGCGAGGAGCGCATCGGGGTCGAGCTCGAGCGCACGCCGGACATCCTCTCGGGCCTCGCGGCGACACGGCGCGCAGGCCAGACGCTCGTCGGCTTCGCCGCCGAGCACGGCGAGGACGCCCTGCGCTACGGGCGCGAGAAGCTCGCCCGCAAGGGCCTCGATGCGGTCGTCGTCAACGACGTCTCGCGGTCGGACATCGGCTTCGACGCGCCCGACAACGAGGTGACGATCCTCACGGCCGAAGGCGAGACGAGGATCGAGCGCTCATCCAAGCCACACGTCGCGCGCGCTGTGCTCGATGCGGTGGTGGCGTTGCGAGCTGCGGCTGCGGCCGAGCCGGCTGGCCCGGCCGCGTAGGCGCCGGCCGACCGCACGCGCTCCGGCGCCAAGCCCTCTCCAGACGTTCGCGGAACCGACGCGCGGCTGGCAGGATTCGTGCGCAGATGGATCGCGCGGGCACCGAACGACGGCTCACGGACGCCGAGGTCGAGAGGGCAGGGGTGCTCGCCAGGCGCGTCGCGGAGAACGTGGCGCAGGCCGCCGAGGTGCGCAGCGACGTCCTCGAGCACCTGATCGTCGCCGTCCTCGCCGAGGGCCACGCGCTCATCGAGGACCTGCCGGGCGTCGGCAAGACGACCCTCGCCCGCGCCCTGGCCAGGTCGCTGGACCTCGAGTTCGCCCGCATCCAGTGCACGGCCGACCTGCTGCCCGCCGACGTCGTCGGCACCAACGTCTTCAACCAGCGCGAGAGCCGCTTCGAGTTCCGGCCCGGGCCGATCTTCGCCAACGTCGTGCTGGTCGACGAGATCAACCGCGCCTCCCCCAAGACCCAGTCGGGGCTGCTGGAGTGCATGCAGGAGCGGCGCGTCACCGTCGACATCCACACGCACGAGCTGGCGCGGCCGTTCCTCGTGCTCGCGACGCAGAACCCGATCGAGTACGAGGGCACCTACCCGCTGCCCGAGGCGCAGGTCGACCGCTTCATGGTGCGCCTGTCGCTGGGCTATCCCGACGCCGCGGGC
>JAHWJE010000305.1 GCA_019348575.1 Actinomycetota bacterium
GGATGCGCTCGACGTTCAGGTAGCTCTCGGCGGGCGCCGCGCCGCCCAGCAGGTAGGACTCGCCGGCGCGCGCGACGTGCGGCGCCTCGCGGTCGAGCTCGGAGTAGACGGCGACCGACGACACGCCGAGCTCCTCGAGCGCGCGGATGATGCGGACCGCGATCTCGCCACGGTTGGCGATCAGGACTTTCGAGAACATGCGTTGGCGTCATCCTAGGCCGCGTGCTCGTCCGCGTGCGCGAGCAGGCGGAAGGGCATCATCACAGCCACGTCCATCGTGACCGCCGGCGGTCACCCGGCCGAAGGAGGCCTGCATGCCCGTTGATCTTGTGCTCGTCCGCCACGGGCGCAGCGAGGGCAACGAAGCCCGCGAGCAGTCAAAGCAAGGCGACGACAGCGCGTACACCGAGCAGTTCCGCGCGCGCCGCAACCGCGAGTGGCGCCTCACGGATCTGGGCATCGCACAGGCGCTGGCGGCCGGCGAGTGGATCCGCGAACAGATCGCGCCGACGTTCTCGCGCTACTACACCTCCGAGTACCTGCGAGCGCGGGAGACGGCCGCCTACCTCGGCCTGGCGGAAGCGTGCTGGGTGCAGGACATCCTGCTGCGCGAGCGGTCGTGGGGGCGCGCGGACTTCGTCATGCCCGAGAGCGAGCGCTACGAGCGCTTCTCGGCCGAGCTTGCGGCGCGGCGAGAGGACCCGTGCTACTGGCGCCCGCCCGAGGGGGAGTCGCTCGCCGAGGTCTGCCTGCGCGTCGAGCGCGTCCTGCACGCGCTCGAGCGCGACTGTCGGGGCGGCAGCTGCGTCGTTTCGACGCACGAGGACGTCATGTGGGCCGCCCGGTTTCTGATCGAGCGCATGACGCAGGAGCAGTGGCGCGAGCTCCTGCTGTCCGACGACCCGTGCGACAAGATCCACAACGGGCAGGTCCTGCACTACACGCGTCGCGATCCCGCGACCGGCGAGTGCGCGGAGAGGTTCCAGTGGGTGCACTCCTCGTGCCCGTGGGATCCGGCTCGCGCACGGGCAGGATGGCGGCGCATCCAACCCCTCAGCTTTTCCAACGAGGAGCTGCTCGACGCGCTGGCGACGACCGAGCGGCTGATCGCGGGACCGCCGATCGAGGTTGCCCTTCGCGGCTAGAGGTCCGTCTGCTCGACGGTGCCGCTCGGGTGCACGCTCACGACGCGCAGCGTGTCCTCGCCCGCGCCCTTGAAGCCGTGCGGCGTCCGTGCCGGAACGACGACGACGTGGCCTGCCTCGACGACGAGCTCCTCGTCGCCGGCGGTGAACACGGCGGTCCCCGTCTGCACGACGAACACCTCCGGGTAGGGGTGCAGGTGCAGCGACGGGCCCTGCCCGCGCTCGTACTCGGTGACGAAGATCGAAACGGGGACGTCGTCGCGGCCCTCGAAGAGCGCCGCGGTCGCGCTGCGGCGCAGGTCCTCGAGCGGGATGACGGTCGCCACGCAGGGGAGGCTAGAGGCGACGACGCCGCGACCGTCGAGCGGGCTCGGGAACGCGCCCTCGCTGCCGGCCTCGCAGGCGCCGGCTAGGGGCCGTGGCCGGCGCGATGCCACGCCACCGGCTCGTCCGCCGCGTGGCCCGTCGCCTCCAGCAGCGAGGCCCGCGCCCACGCCGAAAGCCCCGACGGCGGCGGCGGCGCCGGCGGCGGCGCCGTGTCGCGCATGAAGCGCTCCACAGCGGCGACGACCGCGGCCGCCTCCTCCTCTGAGGCGGCGGGTGCGACGATGCGCAGCTTCGGCCGGCGGTTCACCACCGCGACAGGTCTAGCAGATCATCCCGGCGCCGACGGTGTCGTTCGTCGACTCGTCGATCAGGATGAAGGAGCCCGTCGCGCGGCTGTCGGCATAGCTGTCGAAGGCCATCGGCTTGGAGCAGCGCAGCCGCACGCGGCCGATGTCGTTGAGCCCGAGCTCGGTCGCGCCGGCGTCGGGCGCGAGCGTGTGGACGTCGACGTGGTCGACGACCTCGTCGACGATCGCGCGCGCGGCGTGCGTCGCGTGCTTGATCGCGTAGCGCGCGCCCGCGCGCAGCGGCGCGTCGGTCATCCAGCAGACGGTCGCCAGCAGCTCGCGCGAGAGCTGCGGCGCGTCGCCGGGGTGGCAGATGATGTCGCCGCGCGAGACGTCGATCTCGTCCTCGAGCAGGAGCGTCACGGACATCCCGGCGCACGCCTCCTCGAGCGGCCCGTCGAAGGTGTCGATCCGCGCGATCCGCGTGATCTTCGCCGACGGGAGCACGAGCACCTCGTCGCCGGCGCGCAATGTTCCAGCAGCGACCTGCCCGGCGTAGCCGCGGTAGTCGCTGTCGTGGTCGCGGATCACCCACTGCACGGGAAACCGGGCCTGCTCGAGGTTGCGGTCGTCGTCGACCTTCACCGTCTCGAGGTGCTCGAGCAGCGGCGCGCCGCCGTACCACGGCATGTTCTCGGAGCGCTCGACGACGTTGTCGCCGTGCTTCGCGCTGATCGGGACGTAGACGACGTCGCGCGGGCCGAGGCCGCGGGCGAAGTCTGCGAAGTCGCGCACGATCGTGTCGAAGACCTCCTCGTCGAAGTCGACGAGGTCCATCTTGTTGACCGCCACGACGGCCGGCGCGGTCGGCGTGCTGGAGCGGCCCCTCGGCCGGCCCCGCCGCGGCGGCGCCCCCCGCCCCGCGCCGCCCGTGAGCCTTGCCGCCGCCCTCGACGCCCTGGACGAGGCGGCGATCGCGCGCGACCTGAGCCGCCTCGTGCAGGAGCGCAGCGTCACCGGTCAGGAGCGCGGCGCCGCCGTCCGCGTCGTCGAGCTCGCCGGCGACCTCGGCCTGTGCGCCACGCTGGACGTGCACGACCTCGACGCGCTGCGCGCGCTCGTCGCCGGCGGCGAGGTCGACAACGTCATCGTCGCGGTACCCGACCTCGCAGGCCGCTTGCAGGGGAGCCGGGTGGCGGCCGACCTCTTCCTGGAGGAGGTCGTCGCCAACGGCTTTTCCGCCTGTACGTACCTCCTGGCCAGCGACGTCGAGATGGTTGCCCGGGAGGGCTACCGGTTCTCGCCGTGGGACACGGGCTTCGGCGACCTCCTGCTCCGCCCGGTACCGGAGGCCCTACGCCGCCTGCCGTGGGAGCCGCGCACGGTGCTGGTGATCGGCTCCGGGCCGATCGTGATCGGGCAGGCGGCCGAGTTCGACTACTCAGGCGTGCAG
>JAHWJE010000306.1 GCA_019348575.1 Actinomycetota bacterium
GGCCATTGCGATTCTCCCTCATGGGTCGGATCGGCCGTTGCGGTAGGACGACTCGGCCGCTTGGCGAGGGGCTCTGCCCGGTACAGGACCCCGGGAAACGACCCGACGGCATGAAGGAGCCACGTTCCCGACCTGCGCAGGGTCGACGTCGAGGCAGACGGGGCACACTGAGGGCATGCCCGACCTCGAACGACCGCCTGACCAGCGCCCGCCCGACGCCGTCCCCGGTGACCGGGCCCAGCCGTCGAACCAACCCATCGACCAGAGCACGCAGAGCGAGCCGCTCGACCTCGGCGAGGGGGACGACGTGGTGGTCGAGCAGGAGAACGTGGGCCGCCAGAACGTGGACGGTGGGGGCGAGTGGCCCGACCCCGACGCCCTCCCGGTCGACGCCGCCCCCGGCTCGGATCTGACCCCGGAACGGCGGCGGGGGCGCACCCAGTTCAAGGACGCCTACGACGCCGTGGACGACGCTGCCGACGAGGCTCAGGACGACAACGCCTTCGGCACGCCGCAGCCGTTCACCGGTCCCGACCTCCCCCCCGGGTGAGGGCCAGCACGTCGAGGGCGGCGACGACACGCCCGCCGAGCTCGCCGACCAGCCGTTCGCCACCGGGCAGCTGCGGCCGCTCCTCGAGCGCCGCGAGGCGGGCGAGCTCGGCTTCGTCGTCGGGCGAGGCGGGACGGATGAGCACCGGCGCCTCGTCTGCGGCCGGCGCATGACGGTATGGCGCGCGATGCGGCCGCCGGCCGGTGATCTGGGCGAATGTGGACGGATGGAACATGGGATCGGTCCCCCTGACGCGGATCGTGCTGCTGTAACTAGCTAAAGAGTATAGCCGGTTATCTAACCTGTCAAGCCCCTACACTGGTGTCATGTCCAATCCGGCTCCCGGTCAGCTCGAGACCGTGCGCGCGTTCGTCAACACGCGCGACATCGACGACGACGTCGAGCTGCTGTCGGGCCCCGACGAGCTCGTCGCGTGGCTGCGAGCGCAGGGTCTGCTCGCCCGTGAGTGCGACATGCGCGCGACGCCGGCCGATCTGCGCCATGCGATCGAGTTGCGCGAGGCGCTGCGCGCGCACCTGCTCTCACACCACGACCAGCCGCTCGCCGACGGCGCCGCGGCCGTGCTCGACGCGGCGTCGCGGCGCGCCCGCCTGACCGTTCGCTTCACAGGCCCCGACGAGACCGCCCTCGCGCCGGAGGCGACCGGCGTCGACGGTGCCCTCGGTCGGCTGCTCGCGATCGTCGCCGGCGCGATCGACGACGGCAGCTGGCAGCGGTTGAAGGCCTGTCCGGCCGATACCTGCCAGTGGGCGTTCTACGACGCCTCGCGCAACCGCTCGGCCGTCTGGTGCGACATGCGCGTCTGCGGCAATCGAGCGAAGGTGCGGGGCTTTCGCGAGCGCAGGCGCGGCGGCGGCGAGCACGCGCACTGACGCACCAGAGCTAGATCGGGATCCCCCAGAGCGGAAACCAGCGCTCGAGCTCGGGCTCGATCGGCAGCTCGTCGCCGATGATCGCCTTGACCTGCAGCTCGCGCTCGCCGTCGCGCTCGCGCTGGCCGGCCGGCACGAACGGATACCAGTAGCCGCGCTTGTAGTTGTAGATGAAGTAGACCGGGCGGCCCCTGGAGTCCTTGAACGCGAAGACCGCCGCGAGCACCCGGTCGCCGTAGCCGCCGACCATCAGCCCGTCGCTGACGGCGTTGACGCCGACGACGAGATCCTCGATGTCGTCGTCGCGCAGGATGATCCAGCGGTAGCCGTGGGAGTCCTCTTCGGTGGAGATCGTCGTGCCGGTCTCCTCGCCGGTCCCCTTCAGGACCTCCTGCATCTCGGCGACGATCGCCTCGAAGTCGGCGGTTGCCAGCGGCTGGAAGACGATCGCCGCGCTGCCCTTCGTCTCGATCCCGTGGCCGGTCCCGAGCGTGACGTACGCCGTCGACATCGCGAAGAGCCGGTCGGGCGCCGGACCCTTGAGCTTCTTCTTGCCGCCGAGGATGGATTCCAGGAAGCCCATGTCCCGGCGGAGGCTGGGCGCTACGCCGCCGCGAGGGTGCCGCGCTGCAGCTCGCCCTCGAGGCGCATGAGCTGCTCGATGCGCTTCTCCATCGGCGGGTGCGTCGCGAACAGCCCGGCGACCGACTTCTTCGGCGACGAGATGAAGAACGCGCTCAGCTCGTTGGCGACGCGCAGGTCCTTCTGCGGCAGGCGGTCCATGCCGGATGAGATCTTGCGCAGCGCCGAGGCGAGCGCGCTCGGCCGCCCGGTGACGAGCGCCGCGCCGCGGTCGGCGACGAACTCGCGATAGCGCGACAGCGACATCATCAGGAAGAAGGACAGCACGTAGACCGCGAGCGAGGCGAGCAGGATCACGAGGAAGCCGGGGCCCTCGTCGTCGCTGTGACCGTGACCGCCGCCGAAGAGGAAGCCGAACTGCAGGATCATGGCCGCGATCGAGGCGAAGAACGAGGCGATCGTCATGATCATCACGTCGCGATGCTTGACGTGCGCGAGCTCGTGCGCCATCACGCCCTCGAGCTCGGCAGGCGAGAGCATCTTCATGATCCCCGTCGTCGCACAGACCGTCGCCGACTTCTGCGACTTGCCGAGCGCGAAGGCGTTGGGCATGTCCGTGTAGGCGACCGCGACCTTCGGCTTGGGCAGGTCGGCCTGGATGCAGAGGCGCTCGATCATCGCGTGCAGCTCGGGCGCCTCGTGCGGGCTGACCTCGCGCGCGCCCATCGCGTGCATGGCGAGCTTGTCGGAGGTGAAGAACTGCATCGCCGCCAGGCCGCCCGCGATCAGCAGGATCGTGATGCCGTTCATGCCTGCGGCGAACAGCACGGCGACGAACGCGACGTACACCGCACCGAGCAGGAACATCGTGATGAGCATCCGCGACTGAAGGCCGGGATCGCGTCTGAACGTCGTCTTCGTGGCAGCCATGCATCCATTCTGACAAACGGCTTGCACGGGCTCGCCCGATCGGCCTCGCGACCTACACTCCCGGCGCATGCGCGTCCGCGTTCTCCTGGCCGCCGTGGCGCTGCCGCTCGTCCTGTGGGCGCTGCTGCCGCTGCCGTCGTCGGGCCAGTCCAAGCAGGAGGAGCTCCAGCGGCTCCAGCAGCGGATCGATCGTGCCCGCGAGAAGATCAGCCGCAAGAAGGGCACCGAGCGCGTCCTGACGACGCAGATCTCCCGC